>JAZFSF010000338.1:0-2444 GCA_036446055.1 Bathyarchaeia archaeon
GATTCCTCCAGCCTTAAAACCCGCTTCCTCAAGAATCGCCATAACCCTCTTGATCACAGTGGTTTTCCCTATTCCAGGAGGCCCCGTAATGAAAACACTCAAAACCTCACAACCAATAAAACCTTAAGGTATACTGTAAAGGAAGTAGTAAAAAGGAGTTTTCTAAGAGAGTTGACTCTGATTGCTGGAATCGACGATGCTGGCCGAGGCCCTGTCATCGGCCCTTTAGTTGTAGCGGGAGTTCTCGTTCACGAACATCAAATACTTCCTCTAAAAGCTTTAGGTGTTAAGGATTCGAAAGCCCTTTCGCCCCGTCGAAGGAGATGTCTCTCTAAAAAGATCAAAGACCTAGTTGTCAGTTACACGATTGTGGAGTTAAGTCCGAAAGAAATTGACGAAGTTGTTTTCAGGGGAAAGAGATTGAGGAAACTGAATTGGCTTGAGGCTAAGGCGATGGCTGAAACGATTCGCCGTCTCCACCCAGACGTGGCGTACGTGGATGCGGCTGATGTTCTCGAGAAGCGTTTCGGCGAGCAAATTCGTGAGTTTCTTCCCTTTGACGTTGAAATCGTGTCAGAACACCGCGCGGACGTTAATTATCCTGTGGTTTCTGCTGCTTCCATATTAGCCAAGACCCATAGAGATCGTGTTGTTGCGGAGTTAAATGAGGTGTACGGGGATATTGGCAGTGGGTATACAAGCGATCTACGGACACGACGTTTTATCCTAGAGTGGTTCAGGACTCGTGGAAACGAGGAGTTACCCGATTTTGTGCGGAAGTCATGGAAAACCATTGGGAAGCTCAGAGAAGAGGCGGCTCTGACTCAAACAGATTTAGATAAGGGCTAAACCGAAGTAACTAAGGCTGATACTTCGACAATGCCATTACGTGAGCCCGGTCATAGGGATTCAAGGAAACCGTTTTATTGATTTTAAAACCCCGTCTTTTCAAAACCGCTAACTCCCTCTCAAATACCTTTGTTAAATCGCCTGTTGATTTAATGCTTCTCCCCTTAATCGCAAGCAATGTATATCCCCCCTTTTTGAGGAACATTTGCGCGTTATCTACAACTATCTTTGCTTGCTCCCGCTGAGCCACGTCACAGTACACGCCGTCAACCGCTTCCAGTAAGAAACGGTATTGTTCGGGTCGACGGGCGTCAGAAAGAATAGGGAAAACATTACGTCGAAAGGTCGAGACCTTAGTGATGAGTTCTCGAAGACTGCGATAGGAAAACTCAACGGCGTAGACGCCGCCCTCTGCTCCCACTATATCGGAGATGTGGCTCACCGTTGTGCCTGACGCAGCACCAAGATAGAGCAGTTTACTCCCTGGCCTAATAGGTAATCGCGGAAGATTCCGTAGGATTGCAGCAGCAAGCTTGCTCTTATGGGGATTCCAGAGACGATATTCTTCATCTCCAATCTTAACAAGACGCTCCCCGTACACACTTTTTCCAGGGGCAAAATTGAGGGTTGCGAGACTTGACCTCCCATCTTCAAGGACTACTTGAAAGACTCCATCAAAGTCTTTGTAGGCTTTAACATGTAGACTCATCGTCTCCGCTTCCTTCTCGTTCTCTGACTTCTCTTCGGTGGTTCCGCATATTTGTCCTGGATCTCTTTAACTCGCTTCTCAAATTCTTCAACCAACTCGGTCCCTCGGTACTCTCCCCGATACGCGTCGATTCGGGCAGCGATAGCCAATTTTCCTGCGAGAACTCGAGCGATTTTTCCCCTCTGCCACCTAGGAGCTTGGTGGACGGCCTTGTGGTGAAAGATCAAGCCGTGTTTAGGCGGCTTGGTTCCTGTCCGGAAAGAGCGGAACAAGGCTTTTTCGGCTCCCAACACTTGGATCTTGCTCGCTGATTTTTTAGCCAAATTTTCTATTCCACCGACAAAGGCTATTAATCGAGCGCCCAAGGTTGAGCCGGCAAGGTCTTGAAGGTTCGGAGCTATCTCCATCATAACTTTGTCAACGTATTCGTCTAAGCCGTTTCTCAATTGGTGGAGTTGGAGCATGGTAGTAGCGAACTTTTGGATTTCACTCAAGTCTTCACTCCCTATTTTCGCTCCCATGGATGTTTTAGCGGTATCAGCAATGGCTTCAGCCCGTTCAGAGGCCAAACCCTCCTTAACGAGTCGCCCCTCTGTGAAGAGTTCTTTTTCTTTGAGGGACCCTATGAGCTTCATGTAGACCTCATTTCCATCTACAAGGCTTCCCAGCTCTGGGAAATAGAGGCCATACCACTCCTTCATCCGATTGGAAAAGAGGTTGAAGGTTTCATCCAGATCATCCACCGTCAGTATGGCTTGAGAGAGCAAGAGGTCCTTTCGACTAGATTCACGGCGAACCCCCGTTCTTGCCATCGCACTCGTCATCTCGTGGAGTGCGTTGTAATACTCATTTATGGATTGAACACATTCGTTTTCCACGGCGATTC
>JAZFSF010000339.1:0-2462 GCA_036446055.1 Bathyarchaeia archaeon
TGGTGAAACGTGGTCGAGGAAAGGTGAGGAAGAGTGATGCTGACCACACGTGGTGACACTGAAACTGAGAGAAGCTAGCTAGATTAACTATTTTCCGTATTTCAAAAAGGGTTTTAAAGTGTTAAAAAGAGTTAAGTCGCAAAATTGGGCCCCGAAACACTTTCTACTGGATAATAATGAATCGTGCAAAATTTTTTTAGCTAATAGATGTTTAAGCCTAATATTTCACGTCACGAGTTCGAATCTCCTCCGGGCTACCAAAGTCCAGACTTTCATATACTCCCCAATTTGTTTGAACACGTATCCTCCAACCTGCCTTCTAAAAACCGCTTCGGCTAGCTAACTCATTTTCTGGTCTAATTATGTGGATTGTTGTACTATCAGTCGGGCTCGGTGTAGGACGGCTCGGAAGGCTCAGTCACATCGTAGTCACGTTCCCAACCCTCATGTTGAAGAGTTATGGACTCGAAAGCTACACAGGTATCGTTTGCATCAAGTTCCCCCAAAGCCACATATTCTGAAGGCCAGCAGCGATAAACCTTGAACGACATGACCTTTTGTCCTGCCTCATTGAATAGATCTATAATGATATCCTTCCTAAAATCGGCAAGCGAAACCTCGGCACCCAGTCCAGCACCAAAATTCCATACCTTGTTAACCCATTTCTCAAACTCAGTATCATGAGTACGACCTCTAACCAGCACTATGGGCTCGTAGGTGGTCTGTCCCGGTGACTTCCGGACAGAACTTGGATCACCTCCCTCCCGATGAGTAACGACTTCTGTCTCTCTTTTGAGTTCACTGACATTGCTTATCCCAGCGATGTATCGACCATCCCATTTGACACGAAACTTGAATTGCTTGTATGGATCAAAACGATCAGGATTCACGGTAAACTGAGGCATGCTAACACATACTTCCTGTTTGGTAGAAACTTCTTGCAAGTATCCTTCCTTAGAATTTAAGCCTTCCCCCAAACTAATTTATCATAAGCGTGAAAAAATGTAGTTCACGATGAAGAGCGAGAAATGCGATTCAGGTTATCGCGTGCGCTAATATGCGTTTTCTAGAAGATTGCATAGAATATTAATTTTTTAGCTAGCTAGCTTTAAGCTAGCCAGCAACTTCATCTCTTTACAATACATACCTTTTCTAACTGATATAATCGTCTCAGCGCATTGTTGCCAAACGTTCTCCTTGGCGATATGGTTTCTATCACCTTTACGCAGGAACTCTAAGCATAATTACGCCTAAAAGTTTCTTACTTCTACATGATTGCTTATTCAAACGTGGTTGAAGATAATAGCGTGCGCTCTTTAATCATTTAATACTAACATGACGCGATATTTATTTCTTAGTCAGTCTTATTTTTCGTCACACGTACCTAAAGCGTTCGCGCTTGAAACTAATAGAATAAGTGTAAAATTGAGAAGCTGACAAGCTTAAATCCTATGGTATGTATTTAACAGTTTGTGTTAAACCATGGTAAAGTTTCTTTATGTAGAAATGACATGGCCAGAAATCAAAGAGGTCGTTAAAGAGGATAGAGTCGTGCTACAACCGGTCGGAACCATCGAGGATCACGCGTACCATTTGCCTATTATCACCGATGTAGTTATCACAGACACAATATGTAGGAGAGTCGCTGAGAAGATTCCTGATGAGGTCGTCCTCATGCCTGCTCAGTATCACGGATATAGTCCGCATCACATGGATTTTCCAGGAACTATCACCATCAAAGGACCGACTTTTATAGAGTATATGCTTGATATAACACGAAGCTTGATTCATCACGGCTTCAGAAGAATTCTTATCGTGAACGGTCACGGTAGCAACGCACCTTGGCTGGAGGTCGTTGCAAGATTGACTATTGTTGAGCATCCAGATGCTCTGTGTGGAATGATGAGCTGGTGGGATATACCTGAGGTTGTTGAAGCTGTCAACAAAATGCGCACAGGTAGTAGCGGTTCAACGTCTCACGCTTCAGAAGCAGAGACTTCCATAATGTTGGAGTTAAGACCGTATCTGGTTGATATGAGCAAAGCTGAGAAAGACATTAGCTATCAGATTTCTAAATACTTCCCATATGGAGATTTAATTTACCCATCTAAAGGGGCCAAGAGAGTGACTCCGAAGATGATGCCGTACTGGAGTACTCGCAGTAAAACAGGTGCTGCGGGTGATCCAACTTTAGCTACAAAGGAAAAGGGTAGGGCATGGATAGAAGCGGGAATAACAGGTTTGATAGGCATCATTAGTGGCTTCAGAAAGTTTGAGATACGAAAGCGGGTTGACCACCACTGAATGCGCGCGCGTTAGCCTAACCCCTTTTTTATGACTAAGTGTTAAGAGTTAAATATTGGTAACACATTTTTCTTGAAAAGAATATTGTTTTAACATAAGAACGGTAGACAAGGTGTATAGTTAGTGAATAATAACGAAAATAGTTTTAGATTACACTT
>JAZFSF010000340.1:0-4590 GCA_036446055.1 Bathyarchaeia archaeon
CCATACTTGTAGTTGGAAAGGAAGTGTTCGAAGAGGTCATGTCGAGTCTGAAAGTGGTCACCCCAGACGCCTACGCCCTTTCCCGCGGTCACTCCATCGGGTTTCACAGCAACCTGATTCTCTAATATGTCTAGCCACAGCCAGACTTCTCTTTGAACACTCTTCACGCTCGTATAGTCCTTTGGATCAAAGACTTTGAATCGGGGATTTAAGTCAGGTTCCGCCTCTTGGAAGAGGAGGCGCTGAGCAACTTTACTCCCTTCAATGGCGTACTCTTTGGTAGGGCAAATCATAGGTATTCCCGTTTCCCGCTCAACTCGATCTCTCACGCCGTTAATTATGGGTTGTTCAGGTCCTACAATTCCAAAGTCGATTTTACTCCGATATCGCTGCGCAAAGCGGCAGATTGCTTCCACATTCAGGTCAGGAATGACTACATGGTGCTTCGCCCTCGCCATGTTGAAGGGGTTTCTATTCCTGTCAACGATGTAGGCTTCCACCTTGTATTCCTCGCTTCGGCAGAGGGCGTCAACGATAGCGACTCCCCTTGACCCATAAGTCACGACTAGAACACCCATTCGCTCCATTCAAATCACCATAAACAATTGTTTTTTGACCAATCAACGACAGGGTAATCGCCGGTGAGGCAACCCATGCACAGCTCGTTAGTACCAAGTCCAATGGACGCCTCGAGGTCTTCTAGGGTGTTATAGTGGAGGGATGTGGCTCCCAGCTCATTACACACCCGTTGGCAGAGTTCCTCGTGGGAGAGGCCGTGATACTTGCTAGCAATCAGTTCACCTCGATGGAAGTCGACGCCGTAAGGGCATCGGTCCATGAGAGGCGGACAGCTTATCCTGACATGGATCTCCTTTACACCAGCCAGTTTCAACTTGTTGATAACCATATTCCTCATGTTGGTTCCCCGTACAATGCTGTCGTCCACCACTACCACCCGCTTCCCCTTGACAATTGAGGGAAGAACATTCAGCTTTTTACTCGCATTCCTCTCTCGAACCGCTTGATCGGGCATAATGAAGATCCTCCGATACATATA
This sequence comes from Bathyarchaeia archaeon, assembly GCA_036446055.1. Lineage (GTDB taxonomy): Archaea > Thermoproteota > Bathyarchaeia > RBG-16-48-13 > DAOVBJ01. The sequence goes on from JAZFSF010000340.1 coordinate 1,058, forward strand.
TCTATCCACCTGAAAAACTTCTCGAAGCGGAATCCCTGAAACCATAGCATAGCCAGTTGCTGAACTCCTCCCTGAGTCGGGAACGGGGACAACCATATCCGCGTCGACACCAGAGTTCTCCGCTAACGCTCTTCCCAAGCTTTCCCGGACCTTGTAGACGGGAACGCCCTCGATCACCGAATCCATCCTAGAAAAATAAACCCATTCAAACATGCAGTGCCCGTGGCGTGGGCAATCAAAGACTTTACAAGCGCGGACACCTGAGTCGTCCAGGATAACGACTTCGCCTGGTTCCACGTCTCGGATGAACTTCGCGTCTAGATAGCAATCAGCGAAGGCCACAGACTCGGAGGCAAAGAAATAGTTGTCACCTCTCTTACCTAGACAGAGGGGTCTTATCCCCAAAGGATCCCTTATACCGGCAATCTTGGGTTTCTTTCCACCCAACAAGATCAACGCGGAATATGATCCATCTATCTTTGGAGCGATGTCGTGGTAGATTTGTTCGACTGTTTTCACGCCAAGTTCACTGCCCAAGAGATGAGCTAAGAGCCTCGTGTCGGATTCTGTGGACTGTGGAGTTTTCTCTTGAAGTTTGGGCTTAAACTTGGAGAAATTTCTGAGATTACCGTTGAAGGCAAAAGCGTAATCTATCCCATAATCAGACTTCATGGTTAAGGGCTGAGCATTCTCTAAGATGCTTCGACCGGCTGTGGAATAGCGCTCATGGCCTATCCCCAGTGGAGCTTTAAGGTTGTTGAGGAATATCTTAGATTCCGACATCAAGCCCATGCTTGTAAAGGTTTTAACTTCACCGTTATAAACGGATATGCCTACAGATTCTTGGCCTCGGTGTTGTAAGGCGCTTAATCCTTCCTGGAGGAGACGAAGAACGTCGTCTTCTTCTGTAGTCGAAACACCCACAACGGAGCAATTTTCAGTTATTTTCATCACAAAACCAAATATGGATAAAAAATATTTAAATTTATTTATATCATTACTATGAAATAAACAGAATGCTGTATATTATTTGTGGTGTGTAACGATAAACATAAAATAGAACCTGTAGAGAAAATAGTGTTGGAAGGGAAATATCTTGACGGAGGACAAAGTCGTTTTAATCATGGGCTCAGGTAGCGATGAAGCGTTTTCATTGGACATCGAAGTAGCCTTGAAAGGATTTGATGTTAAATACGAAGTGCGGGTCGCATCCGCTCACAAGACACCAAAAAAGCTCCTAAAGCTATTAGAGGAATACGAGGCCAGTGGAGACCGAATTGTGTACATTACTGTGGCTGGAAGATCCAATGCCTTATCGGGCTTTGTTGACGCCAATTCCGTACACCCGGTCATCGCCTGTCCTCCCTATTCTCCTAAATTTAGTGGAGCAGACCTCCACTCAAGCCTCAGAATGCCGAGTGGCGTCTGCCCCCTGGTCGTACTCGAGCCAGCAAGTGCAGCGCTAGCAGCGATCAAGATCCTTGGCTTAGGCAACACTCGCCTCGAAAAAGACATACGTATACAACAACAGCAAAATAGGGGTCGGGTTGAAGATGCTGATGAACGATTGAGGTTGTCACGAGGAGGTAGGTGACGATGCGTCTTATCAAGTCGGGTAAAGTAAAGGAAGTCTATGAGGTCAGTGACCGAGAACTTGAATTCGTGTTCTCCGACAGAATCTCGGTCTTCGACAAGATCATACCCTGCAACATCCCCAACAAGGGGGAGACGTTAGCTCGAACCAGTGCCTACTGGTTTGAAGTCGTCGAGGAGCTGGGGGTGCGAACTCATTATCTCCGACTCACCGCTTCGAATCGGATGAGGGTGAAGAGAGTGCGGGTGATCAGGGACTACAAGTTATTGACTCCTCAGACCCGTGACTACTTAATCCCATTAGAGTGTATTTTACGGTATTTTGTCTACGGCTCATTGTGGGATCGACTTCAAGAAGGAACAATTATGGTTGAGCAGCTTGGATTCCCCCAAAGCCATACCGCGCGGTTGGGAGAGCCCCTGCCACACCCCTTTTTTGAGGTAACAACGAAGCTGGAGAAGATAGATCGACACTTGAATGTAGACGAGGCTCTGAAGATTTCCGGAGTCACACGTGCGGAGTTCAAAGGACTTGAGGACATTGCAGTGCGAATTGACGAGGAGATCGCCTCGAGAGTAGCGCAGGGAGGACTGATTCACGTAGATGGAAAAAAGGAATTCGCCTTCGACGGGGATCGTGCCTTGATGGTTATTGACGCCTTTGGCACAGCGGATGAAGACCGCTTCTGGGATGCTAAGGAGTATGCAAAGGGACGATATGTAGAACGGAGTAAAGAATTCGTCAGGCAATACTATCGACAAACAGGATACCACAGCGAGTTGATGAAGGCCCGAAGAGAAGGACACGAAGAGCCACCCATACCCGCACTACCCCCCTCTATAATTCAAGAGGTCAGCGACATCTACATCAAACTCTTCGAAGACCTAACCGGGCAATCTTTCTAGCCCCTCCCCATCAGCGAGAAAACGGATACAACAATCCCTCTCCTCGGTGACTCGTTTTTCCCTCAGAATCCCTCAAATCACCCATCTTTTAAAAGAGTTAGATATCGTTATTGAAGGGGGGGTCTGAGGTTTCAATGACTTGGCTATTTAGAGGCTTTACCGCTAGAGTGGCGAGTACATTGATTGTCTACAGGAAAAATTACCTACCAAAGATTAGATATTGGCCTAGGAGAGCCTATTCTCCGAGTCATCTGAGCGATACTTCATAATATGAGGCATGATACACATTGTTCGGGTTTACAGAATACATATCTCTTCTTTTTTGAATACACCTTTTTTCTCTAAAATCCAAGAAGATACTTTCGTTGGGTGTAGAGTAACAATCATGTACGAATATCCAACGTAGTTTGCCCGATCTCTATCGATCGAAGATGGCTTAGAGGATATATGTTGGTGGGATACATGGGAATGGTAGAAGCCTAATAAGTCCAGTTCTACCGCATCGATTTCGCTGAAGATTTTAAATTGCTCCTCCGCGCCTATTCGATATTCTGTTGACGAGTTGAGTACATTCTTGCAGTGATACACTTTCAGCACTTCCTTGATTTGATCCCCATTTGAGGTTTTGATTGTGCCCGCTAAGATGCCGCATGCCTCGATCGGGTTCTCATCGCTGCAGTGAGAGAGGATGTTTTCCAAGTCACTTCGTTTGATTTTGATCATAGTTACTATGGTACGATGTTTTCGAATGTTAATAACTCCTTTGATAGAGGATCATATGCATATCATGGACGTCATGCTTCGAAAGGGACTACCATCAATCACGCGTTTTTTCCTCGCTGTTTTCTGATAACTGAGTGCCAAACGTAAAGTTGTTTGACACATTCAAATATGTTGATGTAATATGAAAGATAGTTTCCCCCCCTCCTTTACGTTTGTTCTTCCACGTTTGAAAGAGAGAATCATTTAGAACTAAAATCAGAGAGTCTTGGTTGTGGGATGTTTTTTAATCTTACAGAAATATTAAAAAATGC
>JAZFSF010000341.1:0-2163 GCA_036446055.1 Bathyarchaeia archaeon
TCCCCAACCAAACATCTATCTCAATCGAACAAGAATGGGAAACTCCACCCGTATCCATACTTGTTACCCCCTCCTACAACACTCAAGGGTGGGTAACTGATATCACAAATTCTGGATTTACTATTAATGTTGACGAATCCCCCACTACCGTCGGGAAACTCTATTGGTGGGCGATATGGTAAGCACTCGTTGATATTGTTCTCTGGATTCTTTTTTGCTTAATTAATATACTTTAGTAACCAAATGAATAATGTTCCCAAAACAGTTTTTGCAATCATAGATGGCTTTGGCTTTAATCCGGACACGCAAGGAAACGCTATTCTAGCCGCCAAGACTCCTAATTTAGATCATCTGTGGTCATATTACCCCCACACACTTCTTAAGGCATCAGAGGAGGTAGTAGGACTATCTTTTGGGCAAATGGGCAACAGCGAAGTTGGTCATATGGCCCTAGGAACAGCAAGAGTGGTGGCATCGGCTAATCAAAGAATAACTGAAAGCATACAAAACGGTTCTTTTTTCAAAAATGAAGCCCTTCTCTCCACAATGACACATGTCAAAAAAAACAATTCCAGACTTCATCTTATTGGAATGATTTCAACAGCTGGTGTTCATGCTGATGTTAATCAAATGATTGCCGTTATCAAAATGGCAAAAGAAAATGGAATTACAAATCTAATTCTTCATCCGATACTAGATGGCCGTGATACGAGGCCCAAAGAAGCCCAAGTCTATCTTGACATGCTTACCGCAGCCATAAAACAAAATGGAATAGGAACAATTGCCACCATTTCCGGAAGAGGATATGCCATGGACAGAAACAATAACTGGGGAAAAACACGTCTTTACTATGAAGCATTAGTTGGAACATCTAAAACAATCGCCAGTGATCCAGCTGAGGTTATCAAGCAATCATATACGCAAGGGTTGGATGATGAAACTGTAGTACCAACCATTATCAATCCTAACGGCAAACTAGATAATTCTGATGCAACAATAATCACTAACTTCCGAGGAGATAGAGCAAGACAGATCACTCACGCTCTGGTTGATTCTAGCTTTAAAGGCTTTACCAAATCTGTTTCTCCCAGCGGTCTATATATTGCCACCATGACAAATTACGAGGAAGGAATTGGAACTCAAGTCGCTTTCTCTTCGCAAAATGTGCCCAATACTCTTTCTCACGTTATCGAACAAAATGGCCTTACTCAGCTTCATATAGCAGAAACTGAAAAGTATGCCCATGTCACCTACTTTTTTAAGGGAGGTCAAGAAACAAAATTGCCTCATGAAGATTCAGTTCAAATACCCTCTGATCCTCCAGAGATGTTTTTGCAAAAACCAGAGATGAAAGCAAGGGAAATTACAGATTATGTTCTAAAAGACTTAGATGCTTCAAAACACGATGTAATAATCATTAATTTCGCCAATCCCGATATGATCGGACATACCGGTAACTTTGATAAAACAGTCAAGGCTATAGAAGCCATCGATGAATGTATGGGAAAAATTGCCCAAAAGGTACTTAGTTTAAATGGATCTCTCTTTATCGTCTCTGACCACGGCAATTCCGAGCAATTAACAGATGTCAGCACGCATGATCCAGCTAAAGAACATACAACAAGCCCCGTTCCATTTATCAAGGTATCATCTCAAGGGAAAAAAGAAGGACAGTTGGTTCGAATAACAACGGGCTCGCAAGTAACCGGCATTTTACAAGATGTGGCTCCTTCAATATTGACATCGCTCAATATATCTGTCCCCACGGAAATGACTGGAGTTAATTTATTTGACTAGTGGTTTAATAGTCTTTGTCCTTTTAACCTTAATTTTTGGCTTAACAATAGTCTTATCTCCTACAGCAGTAATATGCTCTCCAGCATAAAACCCTTTCCCGCTTAACATCTCATAATCAGAAGAAGTAACCTTGATTGTATAACTTCCAGCAGGAACCACGAACTGATAGCGACCATTTATATCTGTCACTCTCCTTTGTAGTTGACGATTTAGCGTTGTATCAAGCAATGAAAGAGAGACTTGTTGTTGGAATGCATTATTTTCGTCAACAACAACTCCCCACATTCTGGATCTAGATATACTTTGAATTGCAATTACAGCAATACCAAGTATATAAAAGAGCATCACAACGATATTTAGTAACCC
>JAZFSF010000342.1:0-3229 GCA_036446055.1 Bathyarchaeia archaeon
AATGCATCTGTTTCTGAGATTCCTAGTAGCGTAGACTCATAGATCAGAGATACTCTGCCCAGGGAAAGTTTATTTTCAATGGCTGATGACAACATGTCTTGGGCATTCGAAAATAGCGCCTCACCTAGTGGTGTGTAGAAAAACGGGTTTATGCACCAGACTCTACTTACACCATTGAGTTTTCTGAGTCTTTTCAAAGTTTTTTCTTCAGGTGACTTGCTCACCTTTTGGGTAATCAGAGACTGGTTTCCTCTATTTATTTCACTAGTGGAAATAACCCCCTCGTATCTATCTAGTTCAGCTCTGATGATTTCTGACTTCTTGGTGTCAAACTCAATAATAATCTCGTATGAGTCACCAGTGATGTTGACAGGTCATTTATTTATTTCATCAACTTGGACAGCCCCCCCACCTATTGATTTTGCCACTACTTCTATTTCGGAACCTGATTTCGATACACCAGATATAGAAATAGTGTTTGGGTGAACTTTTTCTTTAAACTCCTTGATTTTAAACTGAATATCTATTTCACTGTTTTTTGCGTTTTGTAGTGCTTTATTAAAACCGTCAGAGATTATTTCCTTGCCCATTATTCCAGTCGCAAACCCTAAATCGCTGCCTTGTTGGTGATACACCTCAGCGAAGGACCCATTTTTGGCAAAACGGATTATTACCTGTTTAGGGGCTCCTTCTAACAGGTCTCGAATTATTTTCCCCAGATGATATGATGCAGCAGTGTGAGAACTTGATGGTCCTCTCATGATTGGGCCAATAACTTCATTAAAAATACTCACCTTTTTCATTGTTCAACCTATATTGTATCTTAATATTATTATATAACAGATAACACGCGCACGTATAGAATGAAAAAATCAGGTATCAGCGCGTGCGCCAAGTTGAGAAGGTATCATCGAAAAAACTACCTGTGATTAACTAGATCTGATAATCTTGCCGTTATTGTCGCCGGTGTATTGACCGCTCTTCACGGAGATTACCCCAGATACGATCACATGCTCAACACCAACGGGGAACCTCCGCGGCTCCTCGTATGTTGAAGAATCAAGGATAGAGGTCGAATCAAACACCACCAAATCGGCGATAAACCCCTCCAAGATGTGCCCTCGCTTCCCCAGTTTAAACACACTGCTCGGGTAACTTGTCATACGCCTCACCGCCTCCTCAAGCCCCAGAACCCTTTGTTCCCGGACATATCTACCGAGTACTCTGGGGAACGCGCCGTAAGCCCTTGGGTGTGGCTTCCCCAGAAGCAAGCCATCTGTGCATACCATCCCAAGGGGATGCCTCATAATCCGCTTGATATCATCCTCGCTCATGGTGAAGCTGGCCATGGATGCCATGTTTTTTTCCTCGATAACTATGTCCATCAACGCTTCTACAGGTGGCTTGTCGCGTATCTCGGCTATCTCTGCCAGGTTTCTTCCCTCAATTTGCTTGTTATCAATGGACTCAACATAGGTTACCAAGACCTGGTCCCATAACGTGGCTCTTCCGCCCTCAAGCCTCTCACCGTACTCGGCTTTGATTCTTTCACGGGTTTCATGATCTTTTATTCTCTCGAGTAGCCTGTCCACCCCGCCAACGTGGACCCAGGATGGGAGAAGACTGCTCAGGAAGGTGCTTCCCGCAGTATACGGGTACTGGTCATACGAGACGTGCACCCCGTTACTGTGTGCGTTATCGAGCTTTCGGAGGGCATCCTTTGATTTTCCCCAGTTCATTTTTCCCCCGGCTTTAAAGTGGCTTATGTGAGCGTGGACACCTGAGGCGCGTGCAATAGTCAGGACCTCGTCTATGCTCTCCAGCAGTTTATCTCCCTCATCCCTCATGTGGACGACGAATACGCCCGAGTATTCTGCAACCACCTTGCACAGTTCAGTCAACTCAGTTGTATCAGAGTACACACAGGGCGCGTAGATCAACCCAGTGCTCATACCGATCGCGCCTGCCGCCAGACTTTCCCTGAGAAGTCCTTTCATATCCTCTAATTCAATGTCTGATGGGTTCCTATCCTCCATCCCCATCGCAAGGAGCCTCAGGTTACCGTGACCTACCAAGGAAACGACGTTAACAGCGGGCTTGGAGGCTTCGAGGACATCCAGGTATCCTTCCATTTTCTCCCAGCTCCACTCGATTGGTGGGTCTCCGTTGAGCCCGGATAGGTATCTTCTCCATTCAGCTACGAATTCTTGACGAATCGGGGCCTCTCCAAGTCCATCTTGACCTATTATCTCGGTGGTTATTCCCTGCATTATTTTTGGCAGAGAGGAGGGATCATGTATCAAAAACAGGTCTGAGTGGCTGTGAGTATCAATAAACCCAGGAGTCACAACCATCCCGGAAATATCGATAATTTCCTTGGATTCCTCGTTTACGACGCCGATAGCCTGTATCAATCCATGATTGATGGCGATATCTCCAAGGTAACTGTGATTACCTGAGCCATCAACGATTTCGCCATTTTTTAGAAGTAGATCAAGCATGGATAATACATGGAAAAGAAGTTAATGAAATAGGATGTAACACGCGCGAGTTTAGGTGGTTCGCGTGATAAGTTTTGTATAAAGGGATTAGAATCCACAATAACAACGGTTAATCAAAATTTTCTTTAATCCATTAGTAGAGTTCTATGATCAAACAGGAACCGAGGGTTAAACATGTACGAAGAGCTGATGGCGGTCTACGAGCGCGCGTACTTCCTCGGTATGACGTGTTTGCGTGAGAATCTAACCCAGCCAGACAGAACTAGTGCGCGCGACAGCAACTGTCCGAGATTTATTAACAACTTCAACCTACTGCAATGGAATGGCTTCAAAGAGAATATCCAGAGAGGTAATACTTCTAAGCGCTTCCATATTCTTCGCTGACGCCAGTACCAGCAGTATAATTCCAATATTCCCGGGGTTCGCTCAGAAAATTGGGGCCAGTTTAAGCATGCTTGGTTCATACGGGTCTGTCTCGGCCATTACCATGCTACTGTTTTCACTACCCTTTGGCAGACTTTCAGATAGGATTGGTCGAAAAAAGATGATGACCCCATGGCTGGCCCTGTTCATCCTCTTGCCTATGTCCTACATAATCGAAAAAACCCCGCTTCCTCTCTACCCCATCAGGGTATTGCTTGGCTTGGGCGTCGGTCTCGTTTTCGGTAATGGGTTTCTACTTATGACCGAGGTCTCAGAACCGGAGCATCGGAACATAGCACAGGGGA
>JAZFSF010000343.1:0-2538 GCA_036446055.1 Bathyarchaeia archaeon
ATTTCCTATTGACAGATGGACGATAAATATATTAGAAAAGGAGATAATTATGAAAGATGAAACAAGAGCATTTTTGATTTTGGTTGTGGTTACGATTCTCGGTTGTATTGCGGCAGGAGTATAGACATGGATTGGTTGAACCCAGATAATACTGAGCTTTGGTCATTTATTCTCGTTCCTATGGCTTTGGGAATAATTCTATTTTCTTTCAAAATAATCAAGGATGGGGGTTGACAAACAGGAATGTTTCTGTATAATAGGGGCATACAACACACAACACTTCTTTAAGGAAAACGACTATGAAATTCAGCAACCCAGAAACTCAACAGCTTTTCGACGATCTTCAGCGTGCAACCCGTGAGATGATCGAAGTACCTAATGAGATGCTTCCAACCCAATACCAGAACCTTCGCGATGGCGGACGTTCACTCCAAGAGTTGGAGGACATGATGGCAGCGGAAGCTGATACGCTTTCAGAACACCAGAAAGAAAAGCAAGAGAAAGCACGACGAATTGAGATCTACCGCGAGCAGGTAGAGCAGTTGGGCGAAGTAAATTGGCAATTTGAAAATCCAGAATTTGAGCTTGACTATGAGCCGGAATCTGATAAACTATACAAGAACCAACTAACGTTTGTTGGTGCGATGGTCAAAGAAGGTTTGATCGACCTAGACGAGTAAGGTAGAAAAGATGAATCGCTTTAAAGTTTATTATTCAAGAGAAGAATTACAATGGGTCGTTTGGGATCTATTGGAGCGGGATGTAAAATGGTTTGATACCATTACCCAAGCAAGAGACTTTATGGATGTACGGGAGAATGTGAAATGATGACTCCTTTATTAGTTGGTACGCTGATCGCATGGATTGGGGTTAGTATCCTAAAAGATGTGGTTCTATTAAAAGTATTATTGGATAAAGAATAATGAATGAATATTGGATTGCCGCGATGTTTTTACTTGGATTTATTATGGGTACAATACAAAGAAAGATGGAAAGATGACGCCAAGAAGATTTACCAGTATGGCACAACAACGACGATTTGAGAGACAGCAAAATGAAATCGAAAAACTTAGAAAAGCCAAAGCCAAGGATGTGGATGGCAAAGTGCAAGGCACAGACAATGGAACATCGGGCGACCAAGAGGGATCGAACCCGCCAGCAGCAGAAACAAAATCTGAGGAAAAGCAGTGAATTATACTGATGTGACCTTGCTTTATTGGTCGATGATAGTTATACTGGGCCTTTACCACTACTTCAAACCATTGAGAAAAAGAAATGGAAGCGTATAAAGTTTGGGCAGTTTTATTTAGAATGTCCACGGAGTCTAGCATTTTGCTTGAAACTCCTTTTGACCACAAAGAGATTGACCCACAAAGCCAAGATGACCAAGTGCAATTAGGTGAGTGGTGTTTGTCTGAGATGGGCGGATCATGGATTCCTGCTTTCTATATAAAAGGGAGCGAGAAAGAAGCACTGGAGATTCAAAAAGATTTTCTTGAAAAAATGGGAGAAAGCGAATGATTGACTTTTTTAGTGAGCAGGCGAAATTAGAATTTAATGCGCATTGGAATGAGCTTAATGTGTTTATCTTTCTTGAGGGATATTAAACCCATAGTCTAGGTGTTGTTGTGGCCCGCGAGTTGTAAGTCTTTGCTACATAAGGACTTACGGCTTGGCGGGGCGACCCCGGCGTGACACCTTTGGTCACAGCAAAAAAATAAAAAAAGATTCATGCCAGCCCTTGACATTGCCGATAATTACTATATAATGGAAGAGTAAGCAAGAGACAAGTAGCCACTGTAAGACTGGCCCTCTAATCTGCGGATGTACGGTGCGGGTGGTTGCCTCTGTCTTCTTGTTTCACCTAAGCTAGATCAATATGATTTAGCACGCGAGTTTAGCACGCGAGATCGGCACGCGAGAAAAAAAGAAAAAGTTTTACTAAAGACTTGACAACGAAAAAGCCGATGTTATAATAGAGGCATAAGAGAGACAACACTAACGAAAGAAAAAAATGAAGAAAACACTACTAACTATCGGACTACTGTTGATTGCTGGCGTTGGTATAGCACAGAGCAAAGTTCTAAGCAAGAAATGCGAGGGGTGCAATACTCACCTATACTATGAAACGCCAATACAATCACAATTAGTTTTTGTTGATTCTTGGTGCGGTCCAAAATGCCTTGAGACAAGAAAGTTCGACGAGCATACTGAATGGACAGAAGCAGAAGGCCCAGCAATCGCAATGCTAGATTTTAACAAAATATGGTTTTATGACAATCCTCACATAAATAATCCTTATGCTCTTGACAAATAAAACCGATACTATATAATAGAGACTCACAACCACTAACCCCCTTTTAGGAGATTGACTATGAAAGTCAAACAAACTGTCACCACCAAGTTTTTCAATGCCTACACTGGCTGGAACTCATTGCAGTTTACTGATGAAGCTGGAGATGAGATTGAGATTCGGATGAGTGATGATGATTATCTGAATCTCTCAGATACACTAAAGACCAAAGCGGATCGTATCCG
>JAZFSF010000344.1:0-3000 GCA_036446055.1 Bathyarchaeia archaeon
CTGCCCACTTCCTGTGAAGAATGACCCTAATCTAGAAAATTATCTCGATACTATTACTAATAGAGAACGCAATCCAATTTTCGTTACCGATGAACAGATGCGAGAAATAAAAGAGGAAATTATTCCTTACTGGAAAGGGCAAGGCAATTGGGAAAGAACGCGACATAATCCTGCTCATTACGACCCAGTTCCTGAGGGATTTACTCCTGAACGGTGGTATGATCTGAGTAGAACGATGGCATATTGGCATATTGGTCACTTCATTCCCAATAATGAAAAACTGTTGAAAAAGGGATTTTTGGGAATAAAGAAGGATGCTGAGGAAAGACTAGGAAGGATCGATAGGACCAATCCTGAAGAAGTTAAAAAGATTCCCTTCCTTGAAGGTGTGATTAAGGTTATGGAAGCCGCAGCTTCCATCGGGAGGCGTTTTGCTACCAAGGCAAGAGAAAAAGCTGAAAAGGAAGTAGATACCAAAAGGAAGGCTGAATTACTCAAAATAGCTGAGGTGTGCGATTGGGTACCGGCAAATCCCGCGAGAACATTCTACGAAGCGATACAATCAATTTGGTTTTCACATATCCTTCATTGGTGGGAGATCCGTGATGTGGCATCCATTAGTCCTGGAAGAATGGATCAGTATCTGTATCCTTACTATGAAGCTGACATAAAAGAGGGGAGAATTACCAAAAATGAAGCTCAGGAACTTATTGATTGTTTCCTTCTAAGACCTTCATGGTTTCTTTATAGTTTAAACTCGCGTAAAGGATATCTTTTGACGGACACTGCCGGAATTGCACAGCATGTTGATGTAGGTGGTTTCAGAGCAGATGGAACTGATGCTACTACTGAACTTTCATATATGATTCTTGAGGGTATGATGCATACTAGATTAGTAGAACCTGATGTAGGTATCTTGCTTCATAGTAGAACACCTGAGGATCTCCTCATTAAGGCCTGTCAGCTTTGTGCACTTGGAACTGGTCATCCTGAATTTCTTAATGATGATAATATCATTGTTAATCTCCTTAGTAGAGCAACATTAGGAGGGGAGTTACCAATAACGCTAGAGATTGCAAGAAAGGCTAGTGCAATGGGGTGTGCTGAGCCAACATTAGCTGGTATGGAATCTGGGTATTGCACCTCCGTTTACATCCCACTACTTCCAGGAGTTTTAGAATCGGTATTGACTAATGGTAGAAAGGGCTGGCTTGAGGGAATTACAGCGCCTAAGACAGGGGATCCTAATAATTTCGAATCCTTTGAAGAATTACGAGAAGCTTTTAGAAAACAACTTGTCTGGGGTTTTGAAATGGAGACGATTGCCACGAACATCGGGGAGAGATTAATGGCTGAGTTCGAGCCAACTTTGTACCAATCAGCGCTAATAGAAGATTGTATTGAAAAGGGATTATGTAGGGAAGAAGGTGGAGCTCGTTTTAATTTCGGGCCATTCGTATCAACTGTTGGTGTTACTGATGTAGGTGATTCCTTGACCGCTATTAAGAAACTTGTGTTTGAAGAAAAGAAGATCACTATAGACCAGTTGGTTGACGCATTGGATAAGAATTTTGAAGGTTACGACGAGCTGCGCCAAATGTTGTTAAAAGTGCCTAAGTTTGGAAATGATAACGATTATGCCGATGAACAAACAGCGTGGATAATGCGTACTTTCGCTCAAGAAGCGATAAAACAAAAAAATACGCGCGGTGGACACAAAATACCAGTTCACATCCCTTTAAGTAGCTACGTCAGGGCTGGAGCAGTCGTGGGAGCACTTCCTTCTGGAAGATTAGCCGAGGAACCGCTTGCAGATTCACTCGCGCCTACTCAAGGGAGCGATGTTAGTGGCCCCACTGCAGTTTTCAAGTCAGTAGGAAAGATCAACCACGCCGAGGTTTTCGCAGGAATATCCTGCAATATGAGACTGGATCCGATGATTTTCAAGGAGGAATCTGGTTTCAAAATGATGGCAGATTTATTAAGAACTTTTGTTGACCAGAAAATTCATCACGTCCAGTTTAACGTAATTTCTTCAGATACATTAAAGGCTGCCCAGAAAGAACCCGATAAATATAGGGACTTAATGGTGAGAGTAGCCGGATATGTCGCTCGATTTGTTGAGTTACCTACGACGGTTCAAGATAGTATCATCGCCCGAACGGTTCATGGTTTCTAGTAAAAATATTTTTCTTTATACAATTTACTTTTTCAGATAAATGCTGAGAGTATCTCATTATTTAAACGCTCATATAGTTCCACTTTGGATGGGACGCTCCCAAAAATGAATTCTTCTACACCAACATCCAAATACTCTTGAATGCGATTGATTATAAAAGAAGTAGAGCCAGTTAACGTCCATTCTCCGCGTATTTTGCGATATTTTATTGCTTTTTGCTCATCATTTTCTAAATGAATAGGCATATGTAGAGTCTTTTTTATATCATTAGGATTACGGCCAAATTCCTCACAATGGCGTTCTAAGACCTCTATTTTATGCTTAAACATTGTGGGGGATCCTGGTAAGTTGAAATCAAGATTACAGATATCTCCAAACCTTGCCAAGGTTCTTAAAGTTCTTTTCTCCCCATTACCACCTATTAAAATTGGTATGTGAGGTTTTTGGGTACACCCTGGTGAAAAATACGCATCCTTAAGCTTATAATACTGTCCCTCATAACTGACGGGACCATTAGCTGTAAATAACAGTTTAATCAGCTCTACCGCTTCTTCGAGACGATCGCTTCTCTCCTTAACGCTTGGAAACTCCCATCCGAAGGCTTCATGCTCTCGCTCATACCAACCTGCTCCGATACCAAGGATAAGACGACCATTAGAGATTTGGTCAACAGTTGCAGCCATTTTCGCTAACAACGCTGGATTGCGGTACGTATTGCCTGATACAAGAACACCCAACCTTAAGCGTTTGGTGACGGTAGCTGCTGCTGTAATCAGTGACCACGCCTCTAACGCCTCTTTATGCTCTACGTTGTCTCCAAC
>JAZFSF010000345.1:0-4152 GCA_036446055.1 Bathyarchaeia archaeon
TTGAGGCTAACGTAGGCTTCGCGGACGTGTGTGGCGAAGTTGCAGCGATTTGCACTGCAGTCTCTCACGGATATAGGGATTTTGAGGCCATTGTAGCCCTTTGGGGGGATGGAAAAGGAACATATAAATTACTTAGTCCTTGTGGACGCTGTCGTGAATTAATCAGTGATTTCAATAAGGAGACATGGGTCATCGTTGGCTCATTGAATCACCCGTATAAAGTAAAAGTTTCAGATTTACTTCCATTAAAATCAATCGATCGGAGAACCCCACAGGTCAGCTAGCGATTTTAAGAATGGGCTTTGAGTGAAAAACAGGCCACATAGTCGTTCGAGTCATCAAAACAATAATAAGTTGATACCAGTCATGGTCCTACCAAAAAAATATTGGAATGAATCCATTTTGTTAGTTTAGGTCATACATAGAATCCATAAAAACGTAGAAATTTTTCAATACTTAGCGAGGTTTTAAAATATGTTCTCAAACCTAAAGCTAGCTCAAAAAATTGTTGTTAGTAATGATTAGCTAAATGTCGTTAGCGATTTGGATGACTGCTTGACCTTTTAGCGAATAAGTTATGTTAGGGGCGAATTCCACCCCTAAGCTTTGGATAAGCCCTTGAGTCTCTTATTGAAAACCATATAGCATCGTGACGTATGTGTATTCTTGTGCCATTTGTCGGGTTTCCTCATCATATTTAAGTAAATGAGTCCGTTACCTTCATTGATTGTAATGTTGAGTGAAAAGCTGATAGATATAGAGAAGGACGTTATCGGAGAGACCTGGCAGAATAACGAAATACATACAAACATGTTTGTTCTCGCTGATGAATTGGGCAGCCGCTTTGCAGGCACTCAAAGCGAGAAAGACGCTCAAAACTACATGACCAAGAAACTAAAAGAATATGGATATGATAACGCTAAAGCTGAAGCCTTCACTTACTACGGTTGGAAAAGAGGACCCGTCACCCTCAAGATGATAACTCCAACAAGTCGAGATTTTTATGCGATAAGCTTGGCTATGTCTCCTGGAGGGACCGTTGAAGGAGACGTCATTGATCTAGGTACTGGTAGCATAGAGGAGTTTGAAGCCATAGATCCATCACAAGTTAAAGGAAAAATTGTGATGTGTAGTAGTGCTACCAGTCCCAGCGGGAAGAGGGTTCACCGTCGCACAAAATATGGTTATGCAGTAGAATATGGTGCGGTGGGATTCATCTTTGCGAACCACAACCCCGGACAGCTGCCTCCCACTGGGAGCCTTCGACCCGCCTACAAGATGGGAGGAGAGATCCCGGGGATAGGCGTCAGCTTTGAGATAAGCTCCCACATGAGACGTCTGGCAAAGGGCAAATCGCTAAAAGTCCGAATAACGGATGAGAGCAGGGTAATACCCGATACCAAGTCAGCAAACATAATATGCGATTTATCTGGAGATGGGAGTAAAGACGATTGGATTGTAGTAGGTGGGCATTTCGACGGTCATGACATCGCCCAAGGGGCTATGGATAACCTTTCAGCCGCCGTCGTTATAATGGAAGTAGCTAGAACCCTAAAACCATATGAGGGCAAGTTCAAGAGAAATATTAGATTCATTTGTTTCGCCTGTGAAGAGATAGGAGTCACAGGATCCACCTGCTATGTTGACCTACACCAAGACGAAATGAAGGACATAGCCATTATGGTGAACATAGAGTTAGGAGGCCTCGCATACAAAGAGGGAACCCAGCACGCGGCCTTCACCGTATTCCAGCCACCTGAGCTAAAGGACGCCTTAAGTGCTTTCGCTGACGAGATAAATTATCCACTAAAAATTTCTGATGGTACGTCCGCAGCATCGGATCACTGGCCCTTCTATATGCAGGGAGTGCCAACGATATACATGCACGCTGAAGCCAGCCCTCAAAGATTGGTTGTAGGAAGAGGCTGGGGACACACTACAGCAGACACTATGGACAAGGTAGACCACAGAAACCTGCAGGAAGGAGCCATGATAGCTGCGAGACTCCTGCTTAGACTAGCCAATCAAGAAGAAAAACTTGCAAACCACACGCCTCTAAAGACAATCATCAAACATTTAGAAAAGAAAAAATTGGTAAAAAACTTAAAGATCCAAAAGAAGTGGCACCCTCAAAGCGTACGATAAATAACTAATTTATCAACGTAACTAGTTTCCACACAAATTTTTTTGGTGTGGAATCATGTTTTATAATTATTTTAGGTAAAGTCTCTGTAGACAACTATCCAACTTACATATAGTCGACCTGATATTTCATAGCACAAGCTACGATTGATTGGTGAATAGTTTAGCTGAGTCAATCGATGATGCATGAAAATAGGCTTTATAGTCAAGAATGATTTGGCTAGTACCTGAGGTTCATAGCTTAATACGATGTTTTTCACACAGTTAATGCAGGTATTGATCATGCCTTACTTGCGAAAGGCATATATGTTTTGACTTTAAAGTTTTGTTAGGGTATCTTTTTGAAAGTTTTAAAGATAGATGAAGTTAAATCAACAACTGTGGAGCCGGGTCGCGCGTCCAAACCCTTAGTCGACGCATCCATAGGCGCTAAGAACGTTCAAATTATCTGGATGGAAGTCCCAGCGGGATGGAAGTCAAACGTACAAACAAGGGATGTGGAGGAGATCCTTTACGTTCTCTCAGGTAAGTGTGCGATTACTACTGACACTGAGAAGTTTATTGGAACTGCTGGAAGTATAATCTACATTCCCCCCGGTGAAAAACATCAACACCACAACATAGGTGACCAAACTTTTAGCCAACTCGTTGTATTCGCGCCTCCTCTCAAGAAATAGACCTAACCCCAAGCAGAAAAAAAAGCAAGTAGTCAGCTACTATGGTGAACGTGTGTATCTGAAGGGAAATCTTTGGAAAAAGGTCAAGTTTTATCTGATTCCGGTCGTACAGCTCAAGTGCTTGTTTGGGATAACAATCAAGTGTTAAAACTGTTTCATGAAGGGTTCACAATTTCTCATATACAGAAGGAAGAAAGAATATCTCGCATTGTTTTTGAGGCGGGATTACCGGTGCCCGCTGTTCACGGGATTGTTGAAGTGAAGGGACGCTATGGGATAGTGTTTGATCGAGTTGATGGTCCCTTGATGATGGAGGAGATGCTCACTAAACCTGGTGAATTTACGTATTTGATGAAGTTGTTTGCTGAAATTCATGCAAAGATGCATGCCATTACCATATCTGGACTTTCATCACAGCGTCAAAAACTGGTATCCCAAATTCAATCAGCACCACGATTATCCGACAAGGAACGAGAAGCTGCATTATCAACCCTTACTCGTCTTCCAGAAGACGATAAGCTCTGTCACGGCGATTATCATCCAGGTAATATACTGATGTCTTCACGAGGTCCGGTTGTGATCGACTGCGCTGATGCGTCCCAGGGTAATCCACATGCTGATGTCGCCCGAAGTCTATTACTCGTTCAAACAGCGGAACCTAATTGGATAGAAGACATTGAACAGAGGAAAACTGTTCGCAATTTCATTCAAAGCTTTCCCGTAGACATCTATTTCAAACGATACCGAGAATTTCAATCCTTATCGCAAGAGCAGCTTGATGCATGGAGGCTGCCCCTTGCTGCCGCACGTCTCGATGAAGGCTTAAGTCTCATCGAAGAAAATCGATTATTGTCGATTGTAGCTTCGTTAATAGATTAAGATAACCACACGCGTGTAAAACAAACCCAAAGCGGTATATGAGAACACGTACGTTGGTAACGTGGAAGTCAGAACGCCGATTTTTCATTTTTTTAAAAAAAGTTGGTTAGTCAGTGTTTTCTAGTCAGCGATATGTTTTTTTTGCAAAAGAAATAACGATTAAACACCACGATATCTCCAGCGTTATGGTTAAATATGTAGACATGCCACCAAACGGAGCATGGTCTTTTCTCCCTTACCTTCTAACTCGGTGGAGAATTCGATGCCCCTCTCTAGCTATTACAATGGTTTAAATCTAAAATACGCGAAGTCTTCCTCTATGAAAGGTCAGTTGAAGAAGTATAGTCTTTAGAGAGTGTTTATCCTGTTCTCCTCTATGTAGTCCCAGTCAAGTTCCATTCCCAGCCCAGGTTTCTGTGGAATGAGGACATTACCCTCATCGTCCATTGGGTCA
>JAZFSF010000346.1:0-3120 GCA_036446055.1 Bathyarchaeia archaeon
AATTATTGTCCGCACTGCGTTCCTTTTTCTCTCCGTAATGCAGAGAGAATGGCAAAGGATTTTGGGGCCCCATTGTGCGTTCTTGACATCGAGATCCCGGAACAGGAGGCGGTGGCGGATAGACTTATCGAAGAATATGGGGACTGGTCGGAGGACTACCTCATCCCCCAAGTCTTCGTGGAACACGTGGATGGACAGGTGGAGCATGTGTTCACGGGTTTTTCTGAAGTGGTTTCAGTGACTGAAACGGCTTGGTACGCTTTGTTTTCAAGTGACTACTATCAGAAACGAAGAAAGGTACGACCTACCTCCGAACGGAAGTCATTAAAGGAATTCGTAAAGACATACTTGAGTTTCAATGGTTCCTGCCGCAGACATTGTGACGACCCCACGTCGTTAGTACCCATATGGTCTGATACGGAAAACGTTGTAGGCGCCTATGTCTGCCCAAGCTCATACGTGTCAAGAGTGATATACTTCAGCGTGAAGCCAGACATTGATTGGTTTAAAAATTTCCTCGCCTCTCAAGTTGGCGAAGAAATCGTGAATGATCGAGACATCCGACCCGCAACCAGACATGGCTGGGAGCTAAGAAACAACGCGACGGACGAAATAGGCGATATAAGCCCTAATAAAAAAATACAGGAAGTCTATTGGACCATCTACCCGAAAACTGAGGAAGCGAAGAATCAAGGAGTTTTTCTCTGCTCAGATCCTGAGGACGGACGGGGCTGCCACAAGCTCTTTGTTCAAGACATAAAGTCACCGAATACCCTGTGTCCCAAGTGTCGATAAACTCAAACATGGCATATCGACACTCCGAAAACTGTACTACTGAATTAGTGTCAGCTAGAGGGTTGTTTATGAGATCTCTTCTCACTTAGAATGTTTAGCGAGCCCAAGATATGAGATGAATCGATGGCCTCTAAATAGTGTCTAAGAAGTCTATAGGAATTTCATCTATTCTCAATAAAACGGCTGAGTCAGCAGTAGTTTCGCTGAAACTTCTTTTGTATACTTATATATTTCAATAAAGCATACATTCTCACGATTTAGTTATTAATTGAAAAGAGAGAGTGTTGAGTATGGTAAATAATGATATTGGTGGTTATGCGGGTAAGATGCTGCGGGTCGATATGACCACGGGTGAATTATCCGATATAGTATTTGACGAGAAAACTTTGAGAAACTATATTGGGGGTACGGGTATCGGGGCGAAGATCCTGTACGATGAAGTCTCGCCGACGATTGATTGGGATAATCCTGATAATAGGTTGATTATCGCTTCGGGTCCCCTTGGAGGTACATCGATAGGGGGCTCAGGTACGATTTCTGTCATCACGAAGGGGGCCCTAACTAATGGTGCAACGGCCACTCAAACCAATGGCTACTTCGGAGCGTTCCTAAAGTTTTCAGGTTATGATGGTATCGTCGTTCAGGGATCATCCAAACGGTGGATGTACCTTCACATCGATGACGGTAACGCCACGTTAAAGGATGCCAGCCACCTGTTGAACACAGACACCTATGATACTGCTGATCGTATCAAGGAAGAGCTTGGGAAAAAGGATTTACAGATGAGTGTTCTTTCGATCGGACCCGCGGGAGAGAATGTGGTTCGATTTGCGAGCGTGTTTGTAGACAAAGGTCACGCTGCAGGCCACAATGGGACGGGAGCGGTGATGGGATCTAAGAAGTTAAAGGCCATCGCCGTCGCAAGAGGTAAAAAGGGTGTTCAGCCGAAGGACAAGGCGACGCTTCGCGAAATCGCTGAGAAACTCCACGCGGAAGTTAAGGGTTGGTCAGGCACCGTTGGAGGCGTTGGACGACTATCTCGAAGGCCAGGAACGTTGCCGATAAAGAATTATACGACAAATCTTTGGGACATCTCGAAAGAAAAGTTGGCAGGCTTCAGTGAAGAGTACATTCGTAAAAACTTTGATCCCACGCCACACCCCTGCTGGGCGTGTCGGCTGACCCACTCCACTATGATGAAGATCACCTCAGGTCCCTACAAGGACACTGTTGTCGAGGAGCCCGAGTATGAGCAACTTGCTGCGTGGGGTCCAGTTATCGATAACCAAGATATCTCTTCGGCCATGATGCTTTCTGGATTAACGGACAGGTTGGGCTTTGAGAACAACGAATCGGGTTGGCTTTTAGGGTGGGTCATGGAATGTTACGAGCGTGGTTTACTCACAAAGAATGCCTTAGATGGTCTTGATATGACCTGGGGAAATGTAGAGGCTGTAACACAGCTACTCCACATGATAGCCAATCGAGTAGGGTGCGGAGACTTCTTGGCAGAGGGTGTGATGAGGGCTTCACAAAAGATCGGAGGGGAAGCCGCAAAAGCTGCAATCTACACCATGAAGGGGAACACGCCGCGAGGCCATGACCACCGGACACGGTGGACCGAGATGTTTGACACATGCACATCCAACACCGGAACCCTCGAAACAGCTAATGTCCCCAATTTACCAGAATTAAGTGGACCGGGATATCCCGTAGAGGTCTCCACTCACGAAGCCACCTCGAAGGGACGTATGGTCTTCGAGGACAGCTTGGGAACATGTCGATTCAATACACGGACGAATCTC
The DNA here is from genome assembly GCA_036446055.1 of Bathyarchaeia archaeon. Classification (GTDB taxonomy): domain Archaea; phylum Thermoproteota; class Bathyarchaeia; order RBG-16-48-13; genus DAOVBJ01. The sequence continues at coordinate 2,601 of JAZFSF010000346.1, forward strand.
CCCCTTCTAGCCGAGGCTATGAAAGCTACGACTGGATGGGATATGACACCGGAGGAGGCTCGAAACGCAGGGCTACGAGCGGTCAATCTGATGAGAGCCTTCAACGTACAGTGCGGTATAACCCGTGAACATGACGCTCCCTCTGAACGCTACGGCTCCACACCCGTTGATGGGCCGACAAAGGGAATATCAGTACGACCTCATTGGGACGAGATGTTAAACAACTACTACAGCATACTGGGATGGGACATTAAAACAGGTAAACCTCTCCAAGAAACCTTGAAAGCACTGGGTCTCGAACACGTCATAAAAGATATCTGGTGAGTCGGGGTTCCTTCACCCTCCCCATTTTTTTCTGGGGAGACAATATGTTTTTTCTGCGATAAAATCCTTGAATCGATTGCAACCACGTGAATCTACTAGATTTATGTTAGTATGCAGCCACTAGATTTGGATGTTTATGATTCCTTTCTCAAGGTCTCTATGGACGCATCTACATCGAAATTTGTTTAAAAAATGT
>JAZFSF010000347.1:0-3195 GCA_036446055.1 Bathyarchaeia archaeon
AACAAGTCACATGCGATATCATACTCGGCAATCTCGTTCCAGTGCGCGTGGCTATACAACTACTATCCGGTAGAGTGGATGGCCTCGTTCCTCGACAAGGAGCCCGAGAAGCGCAAAGAGAAAGCAATCAACATCGCGAAGTCGAATGGCTTTGAAATTGTTGAAGCCGATGTGAATACCTCGTCGTTTGTGTGGGAGATCGATCCCAACAATAATAGAATACTCGTGCAGCCCCTGGCGGGGCTCAAGGGATTGGGGGACGCCGCCATTCAACAGATTGTCGATCACCGACCATTCAACAACATTGAGGAGTTCCTGTTCCATGACGACATCGTGTACAGCAAACTGAACAAGAAGGCGCTGGATGTCCTTGTACGTTCTGGTGCACTGGATAGTCTAATTGATGACCGCTTTGAAGGACGTAAGCACTTCTGGTCTGCAGTCGCTGTGGATCGAGTGTATAGTAAGAAGAAATTTCTAGAGAACATCGAAGAATATAAGGATGAGGGTAGCTTTAGCACCGAGGAGGAGATTGATAATCTTACGACACTTACCGGCATTTTCCCTATGCACCTTGTTATGACGGACGCAGTTCGCACTAAATTGGAGAACTATTATGTTCCGCCGATTTCGGACTATGACCCGGAACTCGGATTGGTGTGGTTTATTCCGCGAGAGATTATTCGAAAAAAGACAAAGAACGGAAAGCCCTATTGGATTGTTGCAGTAATTGATTCAAATTCGGTCTTGACAAAGTTCCGATGTTGGGGTATAGTAGAGGGTAAGGATAGGATTCACTTGAACCGTCCATATATGGGTAAATTAGATTTCGACCCAGCTTGGGGTTTTTCAACCCGATCAATTAGAAGAAATCTAAGGATGTTAGGATAATCATGATAGCAGATGTAGTAATAGGGCTTTCGTATGGTGACGAAGGCAAGGGAAAAGTAACTCACCATCTCTTGAAGTCGGGGGATTACACCCACTGTCTTCGATTTAATGGGGGGTGCAATGCAGGACACACCATTTATCATAATGGTAAGAAGTTTGTAACGCACCACATCCCAGCCGGCGTCTTTTTTGGCGTTAAATCGATTATCGGTGGCGGATGCGTGGTGAATTTGGAGCAATTCCGAAGGGAAATCAGTGAGTTAGAAGAAAATGGAATTCAAACAACAGGTCTGGTCTTTATCGCCCATAACGCTCATGTGATTACGGATAAGCACTTGGAAGAAGATGGGGCTGATGTCGCTATCGGCACCACTAAGCGCGGAAACGGGCCAGCCTATCGCGATAAATATGAACGGGTGGGCATGCGCGCCGAAGACGTTGAGGAACTAAGGTCAGGTCCTTATCTTATTAGTTTATATGAAGAATTTCATAACACGCTTATTGAGCCTTCTGTCCTCTGTGAGGGTGCTCAGGGCTTTGGCTTGGACATTGACTGGGGAGACTATCCCTATGTTACATCGAGCCACTGTACGACCGCTGGAGCCCTCCTGAATGGCATCCCGCCGCAAGCCGTCCGCCGCGTATACGGGGTGACGAAGGCTTATGATACGTACGTTGGTACGAAGGATTTTCACGGTAAAGGCCGAGAGTTTGATTTGTTGCAGCAGCTTGGAAGCGAGTTCGGTGCGACAACAGGGCGCCCCCGTCAATGCAACTGGCTCGATGTGCGCATGCTACGGCGCGCCATTATCATTAGTGGGGTTACAGATGTCATCATCAACAAAGTTGATATTTTGCGGGAAGTTGATAGGTGGAATCTGCGCTCTTATACAGGAGATAAAATTCATATTCAGACTGGCAACGAACAGTCTTGGAAACAATACATCAAAAGGTATCTGGAAGAGACAAATGTAAATATCGTCTTTTCAGAAAGCCCAGAAAGGATTTAAGATGATATTACAATACCACATGTTACGAGGAAATGATTACCCACCAGTGAGGGCAAACCCCAGCGATGCTGGGTTGGACCTGCGCTGGACTCCAGCGGAAGGGGCAGAGGCAGTGCTGTCTATCGGGCCGGGCGAAAGCGTTCTGGTGCCGACGGGCTGCACATTCGGAATCCCTCATGGCTATATGATGGAGATTAAAAACAAGTCAGGCGTAGCTTACAAGCGTCAATTGCTGGTCGGCGCATGCGTGGTCGACAGTGGCTATGAAGGAGAAGTTTTTGTTAATCTTCATAACGTTGGCATTACAACACAATACCTAGAGCCCGGCGATAAGGTCGCACAAGCGGTCGTTGTACCGGTGGTGCATGCTCGCTTTGTGGCATCTGAGAGTCCCGACATTTATGACTGGTATCCGATTACCATCTCTGACCGAGGCGATGGCGCCCTAGGGAGTACTGGCAAATGAGCACCACTCTACCCAAACCAAAGGCACGAAACCTATACCTGCCGGAGCAGGTTAATCAGGAATCAATGAATAAGCTAACCAAGGCGATCATTGATATCAATACCAGCGATGAGTATCTGAAGAAGCTTTACGGCATTAACGATATAGAATACAATCCAAAGCCCATCAACATTTATATTGACTCTTATGGGGGCGCTGTTTATCAGTGCTTTGGATTGCTCGGGGTGATGGATAAGAGTACTACTCCTATTCATACGATCGTGACTGGCGCTGCCATGTCCTGTGGGTTTATGATTTTGATTTCTGGGCATAAAAGATTTGGCTATGAACATTCCACCCCGCTTTATCATCAAGTCTCAACCGGCTTCAACGGCAAAATTCAGGATATGGAAGAAAGCCTTGCCGAAACAAAAAGACTTCAGAAAAAGATAGAAACCTTAACGTTACAACGAACCAATATACCGAAAAAGAAATTGCAACAAGTTTTGAAGAATAAGATTGATTGGCATATGAGTGCAGAGGAGGCGTTAGGCTTGGGAGTTATTGACGGCATTGTATGAAAAAGATAAGGAAAGTCAACACGAAGAAGCGCAAGAAAGAAAGAAAAGCCGCCCAAGCTAGACTTGAGGCGCAGACTGCCGCGTTCCTCCAACACCCTACAGAGTGCTGTGTGTACAAAGTAGAGTTTGAACGCACCAAGGAAACCGTCGCAACCTGGCAAGTGACAATTAGAGAAAAGAGAATTCGCTTGACATGTCCGAAATGTTGGGATATAATAAAGAAAGCATTGGAGAATGAGTAATGTTTGAAGAAAAATTGACTTATAAT
>JAZFSF010000348.1:0-4029 GCA_036446055.1 Bathyarchaeia archaeon
TATGATTTTATGATAAGAGTGAAAAAACAAAACATAGTATCTCATGCCTTTATTGACGTTCTACTGTGAAAAGTATTTGAGAAGAGCAGAATGATTCCCCTTCTCTTAGGAATATAATAGGCGTACGTTCGGATAAATCTGATTGAATACTAGAATAAAGTATTCAACTATTAATCACTACTTTCCTTTCATAAGCCTCTTCAGATGATTTAAGTTTTGAACATCTAAATTCTGTTTATAGTCAAAACCGTTACCATAGACTCGCATAAGCTTATTAGTAAAGAAAGAGGCTTATTAGCGTGTTTTCAGTTCAACGATTCATCGTTGATGAACAAAATTATTGGAGTTATGAAAGATGAGTGATTATAAGGCGTATTACAAGGGTGAACCAATTGAATTTAATCTTCCTTCTGGATGGACAGTAATTGGTATTGGAGAACCTAAGAGCGCAGCTCCTCTTACAAACGTTCGAGCAGAACTTCAACGGGTACTAGAGCACCCTACGAATACTAAAAGTATTACGAGTCTCGCCTCTTCCGCGAAGAATGCCGTGATTATATGTGACGACCAGACGAGACCGACACCAGCAAACCAACTCCTTCCTGTGATAATTGATCTGTTAAACAGTTCCGGTATAACTGATAGCAGGATCAACGTCGTCGTGGGACGAGGAACCCATCGACGTCCTACCGACGAGGAGGTCAAGCTCAAGGTTGGCGGAGAGGTTTTTGATAGGGTTGATGTCGCAGTTCATGAACCCGACGAGAAACGAGCACTGAAATACATCGATGTCTCAAGCAAGGGAACACCAATCTGGATCAATAGAGCTGTTGCTGAAGCCGACCTAAAGATCGGTGTGGGAAACATCGCACCTCACTACTTTGCGGGATACGGTGGTGGAGGGAAGATTATTCTGCCCGGTGTCTCTGGGAGGGAGACTATTGTCAAGAATCACGTCATGATTCGGGATCCCAACACGATACAGGGTAAGCTGGAAGAGAACATCATTTACACTGATATGCGAGAGGTTGCGCGAAAAGTAGGTTTGGACATGAAGGTAGATGTTATCCTGAACATGGCCAATGAACTCGCAGGAATATCAGCGGGTGAAGTCGGGTTTGAGCATAAGAGAGGCATCAAAATGTTCAATGATATCTATGGTTTCAGGCCTCCAAGACAAGCCGACATCACAATAACCTGCGGTTATCCCCTTGAATCAAACCTGATACAATCGAACAAAGCTGTCATGTCAGCAGACCTAGTCACCAAGAAAGGCGGAATCATCATTCTTGTATCCGCGTGCTATGATGGGGCAGGTCACGGCTTCTATGAAACGTTAAGGGAGAGACCTGAGCCAGAAGAAGTTATAGACTGGATGGCTACCGGTAAAGCTCAACCAAGCGGAGGTCCTGTCGCGAACAGAGTGCGAGGAATACTTAAGACGAAGACTGTTGCTGTGGTCACCAATGGCGTGTCCCATGATAAGCTTGAGGAGATGGAGATGACACCTTTCTCCACGTTGGAAGCTGCCCTTAAAGAGATCTCGAGGTCAAGGAAGACCGCTGAGGTCATGGTCTTACCTGCTGGATCGTCGATAAATCCAATGCTTTAAAGCGAAAAAAGGCCTCTCTCATCCCATTTTTTATGACTGATCTCAAAACCTGAATCTAATTTGAATAATATGTCGCTCAGTTACACTACCGACAATGTCCACATGAATTGAATACCTGCTAACTGGCTCTCTAATTGAAAATATGCCATCATCTTTGCCACTCAAGGATACCTGGTAACTCTGCGTGGTGAATGAGGCATCATGTTTGACGTAAGTGTTAATACCAACTGATACATTATGATGACTGAGGTTTTAAGAACATGTATCCAATTGGCAAATCACTGCAAGAGATTGAGACTCCAGCACTGCTCCTAGATCTGGACAAGTTCCAGTGGAACATCGATACGATGTTTACGTTTGCTAAAAAAGCTGGTGTCAATGTACGACCACATGCAAAGACGTTCAAGGCTGCAGCAATCTGCAGTAAGCTTCTGGGTGCCGGTGCAATAGGGTTGATGACTCAAAAACTGAGTGAAGCGGAGACTTTGTTACATTCAGGTGTCCTTCACGGGGAGAAGAATATTCTCATCAGTCAAGAATTCGCTGATCCGGTGAAGATTGAGAAACTGATTGGGATGAACGTTGCCATGGGGGAGGGAAAGGTGTTGACGGCAGTTGAAAACGCCGATGAGGCTGAGCTTCTGTCGAAGGCTGCGATCAGATGGGGTATTAAACAACATGTCCTTATCGAAATGACTCAAGGGCGATGCGGTGTGGCGCCTGGTAAGCCTGTAGTCGACTTGGCGAAGAAGGTGACCTCCTTAAAGGGTCTGACCTTTAGAGGAATCTATGGTTATGAGGGACCGGTAGACCGGGAAATTGCTATGCAACGGGACAAACTTACGGTCGACACGGCCAATATGATTCGGAAAGCGGGTATTGAGGTCGAGATTGTAAGTGCAGGGTCAACTGGTACGTATCGCGTGACAGGAACGTATCCAGGGATAACTGAGATCGAGCCTGGCTCCTTTGTATTTGGAGTTGGCTCAGAGGGTTCAGGTTATGGTTTTAAAACCGTGAATGATGTCTCCTTTAAATCTTCACTTTCCGTTCTGACTCAAGTCATAGGAAACAACTTCTCAGAACGGGTCGTTACAGACGCTGGGTTGAAGGCGATGTCACGTGGTTTTGATACGCCCAAGGTACGAGTAGACGGGGAAATCATAGACTGCGAGGCAGTGAAGCTCTCCGAGGAGCATGGCACTGTGAGTTTTGCAGAAGGCAGTGATGTTCGGAAGAAGTTAAAGTGGGGCGAGAAGATCGAGTTCATACCCAGTCACTGTTGTACATGCGTCAACCAACATGACAACATCTTTGTGATCAAAGACGATAAGCTAGCTGCCGTATGGCCGGTGTCAACAAGAGGCAATTACTCCTAGAACGACCACGACATATCTCTCAGCTGAAATCGTCATACTATACGATAGGCGATGGGTTGACGGGGATTAAACTGTTGGTATGTACTCAATCAGGAGATGAAGTATCCACGCGAAATGAAATAGGACGTACACCGGCTATCTTGATTAGCTAAGTTTCTTAATTCAGTGAGGAAAGAAGGCTTCATCTTCGATTAAGGCTTTTCTCTCTCAGAGTTGGATTACTGACCGCCTTTTTAAATGGTACTTCAAGCTGCCATTACTTTTCACCGTATCAACTTGCCCCCGTTCCTTCATCAGTTTCAAGATGTATTTTAGCCTTTTATTGTTCCAGTTAATTCCAAAGTATTCGTGAAGCCCTGAGTTTATAGCAGTTTGCCTCCACTCTTTTCCCATTTCATCACTCATGAGTCTCACTATCAGCGTGCTTGTGTCTTCAATCCAATTCCATGGATAAATGAACCAAAACCACTCAGTCACTTCTTCAGCATAGTAATCTGGTTCACGCGTCGACTTGGTTAGGTACTGCATGACGCTAATTTTCATTTCATCCGGATTAAGACTCTTTAAGTGTTCTATTGATGTTATCAAGCTTTTCCCAGTGTCGATGATATCATCTACAACGAGGAGCTTCTTTCCATTCATCGAGGTGACGAGGGGATACTTTATAGTGGCTTCATCTTTTGTCTTACCAGTTTCAAGCCAGTGTTCCACCTTTAAGCTAACTAAATCTGTGATCCCTAGAAAATCGCACATGAGCCTGGCTGGAACCCATCCACCTCGTGCCAGTCCCACTATTGTTGTCGGTTCGTATTGTGATGCTTTAACTTTTTCTGCTAAGCTTTTCACCATTTCATGAACCTCTTGAAAGGACACGATTTTGCAATTCATCTTAGTTAACATTCAGTGTTCCACCTAATCAATATCTTCTTGTGAATACGTTATATGCTCTGAAATAAAAGCCTACTCGCTCTCAACGAACCCCGCCTTTACCTCCGCTACAGAAGATTCATCGAGGATTTGGGTGGTAAAAAGATTGAC
>JAZFSF010000349.1:0-4775 GCA_036446055.1 Bathyarchaeia archaeon
ACATAAAAAATCTCTGATTATTTACCGTATCACAATTGGGCTACTTTACTGCGCGCGCTTGAGGTCTAGTTCACCTCGTGAGTAGATTAGATTTTTTTATTAATGGATGTAGGGATTTTTTTCATAAAATAAATAATCCGTCATAAGGTAAACAACGTGATAAAGCGTGTAGCCATTTTAGATGCTACTAGCTAATTTAGTTATGAGTGCGAGCTTGCTGCTTTGATGTACTCTATTCGCACCTTTGCGGCCACGGTTCCAGCGAGATGGTAGCCGACCGATATTTCACCTACCATTGTCAGGAGGCTGAGTGCATCCCAGCGAGGCACATTGAACTCTTCTTCCATCCAGAAGATAAGGTCTGAGTAGGCTTGGGCGACGGATCGTTCCATCGGTCTACCAGCGGCGACACACATGATTTCATCTTTTGATCGGATGCGCGGGCGAGGGATGGTCTTGCCCTTGAGCAGGTCTATGGTCATACTCACAGTGGCAGGCATCTCCAGGGCAGTGCCGCATAATTCCCCATCACCTTGGGTTGCATGGGCATCACCAAGATGTAGAAGTGCACCGTCAACGTACACCGGCAGGTAAATGGTGTTGCCCTCCGTAACCTCTTTGATGTCCATATTGCCACCATAATCACCTGCTGGGCCGGTTGTGGGAGAGCCGAATTCTGGTGCACAGCCGATGGTGCCAATCATCGGTTTGTAAGGCAGTGGAACCGTTGGACTCCACCACACCTTGTTATCGTGTACCGGACAGATGCGTGTGTTGACGGGTATGTCTAGTCCTAGGAACTCACCTAGGCCTCGACGTGCCCAAGTCATGTCGGTGGCCGACTGATTGATTCTCGCTTCGATCTTCTCGATGTGGACAACCAAGGTATCGCCTTTCTCAGCGCCCTCAACGTAGATGGGACCAGACTGTGGATTGCCTTGTGACTTTTTCAGAAGATCGCGGTGGTCCCCCTCCTTTCGGACAAGGCCGTTAAAGGTATCCTCAGTCTCAACCTTGACAGTTTCACCGGGATGGATGGTAAGCGCCGGGGGGTTATGTCGATTGATCTCGTAGTAGAGTTTTCCGAGTTTAAGTTCTTTCAAAACCATGAAACTAACCTCGATAACTGTTATTGATGCTATAAAGATTAAAAGTTGATTATAAAAAATAATGCATTTCACACGGTTAATGATGGTACTTGATGTTGGGTTAGTATTGATTAGCTATCTTTTGAAAACTCGAGTAACGTCTTCTAGTTTTTCACCTACAACTTCTATGTCATCGATGTTGCCTAGACCCTTATCATATGCTTTGAGTATATGAGAGATTTCATGTGGATCCCTTCCCATAATCCTGGACGCGGTTGCATCGGTTGCGACGGGATCTTTTCCCGCTATAATTAAGTCCATTTGAACAGCATCGCCCCGTACGGGGCCACGGCCTTCCATCCCAACAAAACCATCAATAACCGTTAATGTAGGTCTAAGTACGGTGTTGATGTCAACTATTACCTTGCTTATACCTCGGAAGTGATATTTTAGTTTCAGCTTGTCAGGCAGCAGTCCGAACATGTTCTTCATACCTAAAGTGACTACCGTATCTGTGTGAGTTTTCAACTTGGCGGCGCTTATCAGTGCGGACTCCGTTACTATACGAGGTACTTTGATGCTTCCAAGAGTTTCGCCCTCAGAAATCTGTATCTTGACGGTGTCCTTGACATGTCTCAAGTTAATGCATTCGACACCGTGTTGTTCACACATTTCTTTCATGCCAGTCGCTTCAAAAGCTTTATCGGCATTTGTTCCAGTTGCGTCTGACTCGACAACATAAATGTCAACAGGCAAGTTCTTGAGTTTCATAATTATAGCCTCAACGACCATTGGATCGGTTGTTGCACCGGTCTCCCATGTTTTCGTCGTTATGAAGTTAACCTTGATGAGAACTTTATCCCATTTGGAAAGAATACTTTTGTAATCTATAAAGTCCAAAGCTTTATAGACTGGTTGGTGGCTTCTCACGCCCTTTACTACAGCTACCTTTGAGGTGGTCACACAATTGTCCTCCCAAGGAATTTGAACCCTTCAAACGAAGATTTAACTTTTCTCTGTATATAAGCCATCGGTTGAAAAGCTGTTAAAAATATAGTATATCCGATTCAGGCAAAAAAATTCTTAATAGCTGCCTTATTTTAGGTGCCAGTTTGGGTCTTCAATAGCCTCATAAACAATTTTTCCTTCGACATTTCTTGGCATGGGCCATCCTAATAGATGGCAAAGAGTCGGAATTACGTCCACTACGTTCACGCTTCTTTGGAGTGCCAGGCCTTTTTTCACTCCTGCTCCCGCCATAATGAAGACAGAATGCTGTCCACTTATCCCAAAGCTTCCTAATGGAAGCTGTCGTCCATGAGCTCCATCAAAACTTGGGTGGACGCCAAACACTACATCACCAACCAAATCTCCACTGAGATGGAGAATTTCCGCATTCTCTTTTGAGATAGCTAGGGAGAAGGGTCTGAAGCCTGTTTTCGGATCTTTGTAGTCCAACAACGCGTCAATTATTTTCCGTTGGGTAATCTCGTAATCGTTTGGATCGACAATTCCATTCGGTTCACGACCTTCTAGATTGATAAAAATATGTATTAACCCAATGTGGGCTGCCTGTGTTTTACCCCAATCGACTTCACCCTTGTTCGTATAAGACAGTAAACCTGCTTTGGCTAGCACATCATTGACGATGACTGGGGTAAACTGGGAAGAGGTACCGCCATGATCTGAGGCGATAACTATGACGGTGTCATCATCGGCGATTTCTAAAATTCTTCCGATCCAACGGTCGATGGATGAGTAGGTTCGAGTCAAGCCGTCTAGACACCGTTTCATCGTGTTTTGGGTGGCACCGCTTGTTTCATCGGCTTGTCCAAGAAAGAAGTGATCACCATAATCTGATGCATGAGTTTCAGCGAAGAGTATATCCCATTCATTGGTTGCCGTGAGTTCCTGTGCTACACTTGCTAGATGTTGATGATAATATTCCAGTAATTCAAAATATGTGTCATCGTTTATGAGGCCTAAGGCGTCTCTAGCGGGATTTTGTAGAAAGGGACCCAGCTTCTGATACAATTTATTTGCAATTCCCTGTGGATAACCATATCCTTCAATAGGCCAGATCTGAGGAACAAAGAGTTCAAAGTTGTCACCGTCTTTACTCAGCGTAATAAGCTTCATTTTGATGTTTCCCGCTACCTGTTCGCCATCGATTTCAAAGGAATCTAACACCCATTCACTCCACTTACCTTCTTGCAACTCGCAGTATAAGTCCTCAGCATCACGCGATCGACAAACACGGACAGAATCGTAACCCTGGCTTGAACGAGCAAAGAGAAGCCCATAAATGTGTTTGGGCTGGCTCGTCGTTCCTCGTAGCATGTTGCTTCGTCCTCGTTTTAAAGGAGTAATTGTGAGTTCAACCTCTAGATAGGGTCGTTGTGACTTGGGTAGGTTTTGCCACAACGAAGTCTTGGCAGCCGTAATCTGTATTGGGTCATAGGGCATGTCTTCCTGTAATGCGCTTGGGTCAACCGATTCGGGATCTCGTTCTCCACCTATTGGGCGAGGTGCCCATTTACCGCTGACAAACAAGTGATAACCCGCAATTTGGTGATGGTTGGACACTCCCGGTCCTGTACCTTCAATTTGAATCCCCTTTTTTAATGTTGGAGGCCAAGACATCTCCACTTTAACGAGGATGGGTATTTTGCCAGCGCGTTCAGCTGTATTCCAGATATATTCTGACTTGGATAATGCTGTGTTAATGCCCCAAACCGTTTCACTTAATGGTTTTCCTAAAGCTCTGATATTGAAGTCCATCACTTCGTGAGTGTTATGCCATGATCCTGTGTAAAGCGAGGTCCATCCAGGAGGAGTTAGAGTGGGAAAAGCTCCTACCATTGGACGGTACACTCCTCGTTGTAAGAGTTCAGCGACATGTGGCATATGTCCCCATTTCGCCATATTCAGGACAAGTTCCATACTGGCGCCATCAGTTGCTATTACTATGGCTTTTTTAGCTGGACTATTCCTCAAAGTTACCACCAACACTCCCTTCGTATAAAACAATAATATCTTTGATTTATTATGCCTTTACTTTAATAGCTAACCATCTTTAGTAATTCGGCTCTTTGATTTATTAGAGGAAACGCCTTCACAAAATTGGTGCAAGTAAATGTAACTCTGGACTTTGGATGCCCGAAGGAGATTCGACCTCAAGGTCGAATATACCGTTCCCATTTTAAAATATGATATTTTGCGACGTTATCTTTTTTTATAGGAGGATAGCAGGTTAGCTAATATATCGAAGGGTTAGAACGGATACACTATTCCATAATTGTGTTCATCAACAATTTTGGCTAACGTTATGTTATCGTGTTTTTTTTTTCTGATCTCTACTTTAATTTCATTTAAGCTTTTTCATGTTTCTTTACAGTGGTCATAGAGTGTTTCGTGGCTTTCCTTTTGTGTTTCTTTTAGAAATTCTAAATGTTCTTCAGGGCTACTTCGGATACGCTTATTATTTGTATCTTATCATTAAAGTCGTTTAATTGAGAAGTAATTTGGCTTAGGTTTTTTGGTTTAAACAGAGAGTTACCCTCGTAGAGGGTCTGTATCATACCACCCGTTTTAGAAAGTCTTTTGGCTCTCTTTTTATTATTTAAGAGGTGAGACGTATAGGGATTTACGTTTGCAGAGCAGGCCACTCTGTTACTTTAGGGCAAC
>JAZFSF010000350.1:0-5344 GCA_036446055.1 Bathyarchaeia archaeon
TAATGGTTTAATGAAGGCGTTGCCTAGCACAGTCTCCCTTTTTTTAATTCGTTAAAAGGGTTCCTGAAAATTGAGGTTTCATATGGTTTTTTATACATTAGGCAAGATATTATGTTTCGAGGTCGAAGGAAGTTGAAGTATCGTGTTCTGGGAAGAACGGGATTGAAGGTTTCGGAATTGGGGTTTGGAGGCCATGAGTATAGGCGTCCCCTTCCCTCCACTCTTGGTCGTTGGGGGGAAATCAATGAAGAAAAGTTTACGCAAACCCAGCCTGCGAGGAATAGATTGATTAAAGAGGCGATAGATGCAGGGATCAACTTTTTCGATGCCACGCAACCCGAAGAAACAAAGTCCTTGGGTCTGGCCCTCAAGGAGCTGGGAGTGAAGAACGATATTCACGTAGCCATCATGATCCTCACACCATTCAGCAAGATGATGGATAACCTCAGATCCGAGTGGAGACGAATTATCAGAGACGATGTAGAAAAAACATTAAAATTACTTCAAGTCGACTACGCTGACCTCTTAAACATGCATATGCCAGAGAGAAACTATTCTCCGCAACGTCTAGGCGTTGCTCTAGAGGTTTTAAAGGAGCTCAAGGAGGAGGGAAAAATCGGGTTTATTGGAGCATCAAGTCATCAGCCAAGGTTTTTAGGTGAAGTGATGCGAAAATATGATTGTTTTGACTCAGTTATGATTCGATACAACTATCATTTACAAGAGGTTAGGAATGTGATCTTCCCTCTGGCTAAGACTCTTGAAGTCGGGGTGGTTGTAATGAAACCCATAGCATGGCCCTACTACGGTATACCTTTCACACGCTTTGATGCAGGGAAAGGAGGAGGCTCTTGTACGCCTATCCAGCATAGCCTTCGCTGGATTCTGAATTCTTCGGAAGTATCCACGGTGGTTCCAGGCATGAATTCCCGAGAGGAGTTGGAAGAGAACGTGGGGGCCATCAACAAAGAAGACGAGGTGGATGAGAGGCTATTAGAACGATACCTTCAGACTGCGCTGGGATCCAAAGCACGGGAAAAACTCAGGAATATGTTGAGGGACCCATATGTAGACATCGACTACTTCGCTGAAAGAGCCTTAACGGAGGAAGGGTAAATCCAGCTTCCATTTTTTATCTACAAGGATAACTGATGTTTTTCTGCGACTCATCCACTGGAGAGTTGTTTAAGATGGTTTATAAATCGAAATCATACTTGTTTAAACGGTTGTATTGGGCGATATCTACGAATATTTGATAAATCCTATGAGAGTTGGCGTTTTCAACTGTCAAATCTCAATCAATATGAGTGAAATAGATTCACTCTACAATTATCTTCTTCAACATTTAAGCTCTAGAGAGTCAAAATCAACAATTAGAAGAGAATTAAGAAAAATCCAGAAAAATAATGATTATATTTCATTCAAAGCATGCTTAAACAAACTTTCTACAGCAATTTATAAAACACTTGAGACAGAAAAATGCCCTGAAGCCATAAAAAAACTATATTCATTTCAAATGGAAGAACCCCATCTTGATTTTGAAGAAATATATTATGGATTAGACGAGTCAAAACCAAAAATAATCTCGCCCACCATACTCTATGACATTAACGATGTTCTATTTATTGAAATCCTAGAACCTTCTGAAGAAAAAACTCAAGATATATTGTGTAAAGTTAATGAATGGAAGGAAATTACAATAGATCTTACCTCCTTGAAAAAAGAAGGGGTCTCCTTTTTTCTTAATTGTATAAAGAGCATCCAACCGATAAACGATGCTTTGATTGTTATTAAGGAATCCAAAGAAACTCATTCGTCAAGATACGCCTTTCGACCATATGCTCTCGCTGTTCGATTATGGCTTGAAAAAGAAGCCGTAAAAATTATTCCAAAAGACCTACGTGACTTTCTAAACAATTCTTCAAAACATTACACTACCCAAGAGTGGAGGACATCAACTGTTTTATCAGCAATAACTACTGAAAGTCTATTAGCTGACCTTTATGAGGAAGAATATCATGAATCCGCACCCAGCAAAGCTACACTTGGAATGTTATTTGAACTTGCTCAGAAAAAAGTAGATTTTCCAGAGAACGTTAAACAATTTATTACTATGACAAATCAAGCTAGAATATCCGCAATTCATAGAAGCCGTTTTCCAGTATCAGATAGAGCTGCAATCAATGCCTTATACGGGGCTATTAATTTTATTATGTGGTATTTCTCTGAATATTTAAAACGATAACTCACAAAACTAACATTCTCATTGAACCATATAAGATAATGAATTGATAAACTGAGGCTATAGTATCAATTTCATAGAAATATATGCGATGAAAACAGCTATTGAAATAAATGCATTGGAGCTAGCAAGCTCTGAGATAATTCTTTTCTCCCCTTCATGAAAAACATAATAAACACTTATTTTGAGACGCCAAAATAGCGCGCGCGAGGTCGTCATTGTTTTAATGGAGGGACTCAAAACCATGGTGGCTAAAAGTACTCTGAAGTTTTCTGTCTGTCTTTCAAAGAAATTTTTTATTCGACCAAAGAAATTACTCATCGTGATTTCTCAGCCTACAAAGGTTTTCAAAAAGACATCCATAGCGTGTGTTATACTTGTGGTATAAATTCTGTAAGGTTTCTCTGCCATAGGGACCAGAAATGACCTCCATCATCTGTCTCTTTATATAAGTGTTTTAATTCATTTTTTTGTAATGTTTTGTGAATAATTCTAGTATGTTCAAGTATGGAGTCCCAGCTGCCACAAGATACGTATATAGGATTATAATTTTGTAACTGATCTTTAACAAAGGGTAGTCTGTTTCTGGCTTCTTCAGTTGGACCAGAACTGAACATCCCAGCGGCCTTGAACATATCTGGGTAAGATGTTATCAAGTTAAAAGTTTGAGCTCCCCCCATGGATAATCCTGCTATGATTCTTGATTCCTTTGAGATACGGTATTTACTTTCAACAAATGGGATGAGATCGTTAATAAAATAATTTAAATGTTGATCTGAAATCATGCTTGTAATGACTTTATTGGATCTTTCAGAATATACTCTCCCTTGAGCTATCAATCGCATGATCTCTATATATTCTTCATTGGACAGTACTGTTCCATCGGGCATGACTATTATCATCTCTTTTGACTTTCCTTTGTAGAGAAGATAATCCATTATGTTATCTGCAGTTCCCTTATAAATCCAGGAATTATAGTCGCCCCCCGCTCCATGTAAGAGATACAACACCGGATATTTTTCATTGGTAAGATGATAATTTGGAGGAAGATAAACAGAACAGCGTTTTATCTGATCCAGTGTCTTGCTATGTATCTTCTCAACCACTATTGATCCATGAGGTATGTTTGGTAACAAATCCCAAGGCATCACATCATCTCCTACGACTTTAACCAAAGAATAAGAGCGCACAGGAGCACGCTCTTTCCATGGATTTAAAGGATCCAGAGTCCTTATTCCATCCAACGAAAAAAAGTATCGGTATATTCCTGGTAAAACTGATTCTGTTGTATAAGTCCAGACACCATTACGATGCTTCATGGCCACTGATTCTAGTCCTCTAGGACCAACAACGTCTCGTCCAAGCCTGAAATCTCCTCCTAATTCAACGTTTTTAGCGAATTCACACTTTAGATAAAATGAAATCGTCTTATCCTTATTCGCTACTGGAGAAAACAAAGGGTCGTTCATGGAATTTCACCGTTACAAAAACACTGATATTTTTACCATATATAAAACTCTTTGGAGACAACTGACATTACCCAATAAGCTAGCTAGCCCCAAATCACAGATTCACTCTATGCATGGAAAGAGACTTGTTTGGCAAAATCATCATTGATTTTGCTACAGTGAATTTTTTAATTCGTTTCCAACGTTTCCTCAATCCAGTTATAAAGGACAGACCACGGCGACTGAAGGATTTATAAGGTTAATCTAAAGGTTGGACACACTTGAGTACCGACATTAGTAGACTCTGATTAATCCAATGCGTTGCTGTCTGGGTTCTCCCGCTCCTTGTAGGATACCGGTCTCCGGATCTCTTGTGATCATGCAGCCTACACAGATGCGAGGCATCGTCTCAACCCGATGTCCCATCGTCGTTAACGCTCTCACGAGGCTCTGGGCTAAAGGAACCTTACCGAAGAACGATTGTTCAATCTGGATGGGTTCCTCAGTCTCCACGTGGAACCGTGGAAAGGCAACCGCCTTCGAGCCGAGGTTGAAGTCTAGGGCGTGAATCAGCATCTCCGTGACTGTCGTGAGAATTCTTCGGCCTCCAGCAGCTCCCGTCGCAATCACAGCGTCACCATCCTTAAGAACCAACGTAGCAGCCATGTTAGCCACATGCCTTTTTCCCGGCTTTATGGAGTTTGAGCTTCCTGGAAGAGGGTTAAACCAGTACATGCCATTATTCATGAGGAGTCCTGTTCCAGGTACAATCACTCCGGAGCCGTAGCCCCCGCAAAGAGTAATGGTGAGTGAAACCATGTTTCCCGCCTTATCTGCGGTGCACAGGTGGGTGGTGTTAGATCCGCCACGGGGCATCTTCGAGCCTTGGGGCACTCTTCCCTCTCTACCCTCGTAGCTCCAAGGATTGCCTGGACTGACTTTTTGCGTTGCTTTGTCGAGAGGAATCTGTTCCGCGAGTGCCTTGGCGTAGTCTTTGGACAACATACCCTTCGCCGGAATCTCCGTGAACTTGGGGTCGGCCTCGTATTCAAGCCGATCAGCGAAGGCTCGTTTGAAGGCTTCTGTCAATATATGAACGTAATTAGGGGAGGTGTCCCCAAGTTTCACGAGGTCGAAGTTCTCGAGGATGTTCAGACACTGCTGGACGAGTCGTCCGCCAGAACAGTCTGGAGCCCCAGAAATGACTTCATAGTCGCGGTAAAAAATTCTCCTCGGCTCCTGGGTGTTCGCGTGGTAGGCTGCTAAGTCGTTTGTTGTGACGAGTCCGCCGTGTTCATTCAAATCCTTGACGATGACTGCGGCGATATCGCCAGTATAGAATACGTCGGGACCATCTTCAGCAATCCGCTGTAGGGTCCGTGCATAATCCTTCATGTAAAGCGTCTCTCCCCGCATAAGGGGCCTCCCCTGAGGACAGAGAATCTTCGCGGTCGCTGGAAACCGAATAAGCTTCTCAAAGCTGTTGTCGATTGTGCTCTCCAACCGGGCATCCACCTTAAACCCGTTCGCAGCCAGCCCCATTGCTGTCTGTGTCACGTCACTTAGTTCTAAGGTGCCAAAGGCGTCTAGGGCAGTGCACAACCCAGATAGAGCTGTGGGGACACAGATAGACGCATAGCCAACGGCGTTGGCT
>JAZFSF010000351.1:0-3446 GCA_036446055.1 Bathyarchaeia archaeon
GAACATGGTTATAGACTGATCATATCCCATACCAGACGTCGGCCGCATCATTCTATCATCTCACTACCGTTATGCCCTTCATACATACCCGTTTTTTATAAAGCTGGCCACGTTAAAATAGACCCTGGCCTGGATCAGTTATTAGAGCCTTGTCATTCTTGGGCTCGTTTGGGGGCGCTGTCTCTTTCGTGATGTGATATCCATTTGGGCATATATCTATTTCGTTATTACAGCCGCATCTAACATTGGTAGGTAGGAAACAGTAAATCTTTTTCCTATCGCCGCATTCCCCGGGGATATTGTCCATCCAAAAGAATAAATATCGAGATAAAACTTAGAGTAGACATGAGCTTGGGTAACTCATTTGCGCTTCTCTCCGCATGCAAAGCGTCGATTCTCAAATCCTCGGACCACCTCATCCCACTCACCCATCTTTAGTTTTTTGTAGAAATCCGCTCCTAGCCCTTCGCCCCTTGAAATGGAAACTTCTATATATGAAAAACTGGTACTCCATGTTTGGTGAGTATATTTTGGGAAGGAAGGCGTCTCTAATCCGGTTCGTGAGGACTGGAAGTAAAATTATGGTAAATTGTTTATAACGAAATTAAAAAAGTAAAGAATTAAGAGGTGGATAAACGTGGAAATTGATAGGGTGGATAAAATTGAGAAGATGTTTAAAATGGGCATTGTATTTGTATTCATTTTTGGCATCGTGACAGTCTTCTTTAATTTAAGCCCTGTGGCTTTCGTGCAGGCCGGGGAGAGGGGCGTGCTCCTCGAATGGGGTGCCGTAAGTGACGTGGTGTTCAACGAAGGCATTCACTTTAAAATACCCTTATATCAAGAAGTCGAAGTGATGGACGTCCGAACCCAGAAAATAGAATCGGAGGCAATCTCAGCTAGTGCCGACTTGCAGGACGTCCACACAACGGTGGTCGTAAACTATCATCTTGACCCCCTGTCCGTGAATACCATCTACCAAACCCTCCGCAAGGATTACGAATCCAAAATAATATTGCCCGCTATACAGGAGGCGGTTAAGGCCTCAACAGCCCGGTTTAACGCCGAAGAGCTTATTACCAAGAGGCCCGTGGTCAAGGAAGACATCAAAGATGTTCTAACGACAAAACTGATTAATTATAACATCTTAGTCGAGGACATAAGCATCACGAATTTCCAGTTTAGTCCGGCTTTTGCTCAAGCTATCGAAAACAAGCAGGTTGCCGAGCAAGAGGCCCTTAAAGCCCAGCGGGTAATCGTCCAGCGTGAGGCCGAAGCCAAACAGGCAATAGCCCAGGCTGAAGGTGAGAAGCAGGCCAAGATACTCCGTGCTGAGGGTAATGCACAGGAAATACTCCTAGTGGCTGAGGCACGTGCCGAAGAACTTAGGCTCCAAAGACAAGAGATAACCCCTGAGCTGAATAAGTTCAACGCCATTAAGAAGTGGGACGGCGTAATGCCGACTTATATCGGTGGCGGTATAGTCCCCTTTATCGAGCTTGATACTAATGCAGTATCCCCTGAGCCGGATGCCAATACACCACCGTGAACCTAATTTAATAAAAATGGGGTAATCAGGTGGTTTATAATAATAATAAACTTAGCCCTTCGCCCACGTGGTCTTGATCCCTGAGATGCACGAGCTAGGCATACGGCCTAGCTTCTAATATTATTTTTTTTTCGTTCTGTTGCATTTTCGGTTGTTTTAGGTGTTTTCGGGACGGGTGTTGCATCAGTCGGTTGGTGAAATCCTCACATTATAAATACATTTAACTGTAATCTAAGCTTTTTAGATGATTGGATAAATGAATATTGAACACGCTATTCTTGAAATTGTTGATGATAATTTGGGTATGAAATCAAAGAAGATTAGTTTGAAACTTTCTCGGTCTTATAATCTCGTTGTTTCATCTCATAAAATTAGTTTTATTTTAATGGATATGAAAAAACGTGGCCTTGTAAAAGCTGATTCTAGTCGGTCATGTGTTAGATGGCTAGGAATAAAAAAATAGGTTTTTTCTAAAAATCCTCCACACACACCGCGTGTGGTAATTTGTTTATACTAAAAAACCCCCCAATTTAAGGTATAGAGCAAGGGGTTGTGTTTAATGGCGACTTTTTTAACAAGGAGTGGATTACTGACTCAAGAGGAGTATGAAACAGAGAGGGATATTTTGATTCATTGGCTTGAAAGGGATAAAGCAGATCTCTTGGAAGGATTAGATGAAAAAGGTAGAAATCATCTAATGGATAAATGGGCATCTGAAGTATTGAGTATGGGAGGGACAGATGCCTATGAAAAATGGAAGAATAAAGATGTTGGGGGAAAACCAGATAGGGGAATCGATGTTGTCCCAGCATTGAACGATAAAGCAAGGGGTGTCTTCATTAATGCTGTTGGAAACAAATGCGAAAATCCAGAGTGTAAGTCACCCTACATACTGGAGGTCCACCATATCATCAAGAGGTTAAAGGGAGGAACTAACAAATTACATAACCTTATAGTCCTATGCCCAAATTGCCATAAATTAGCGGAAAATGGGACATATAGAACGGCTCAATTGGGTGCTTGGTCGAGACCACAGGATAGGAAAAGATTCAGCCACTGGATAGATTGGAAATATTAATTTTGTAGAAATCCTCAAAATAGATTAGAGGTAGGAGTCTATGCTCCCAATCACCAAATAACTTGCAAATTAAATCACCATTCTGCAAATTTAATCGGCCTTTTATTTGCAAAGCCTCCCCGAGCACAAACTTTATATAATTGAAATCCAGCCTAGCGAATTTCTACATTGTGGTCTACTGATAAAGTCGATAGGCTTCAGACGTGGACTAGAGAAGCCCATATAAGGCTAGGTGCTATGGAATCCAGATTAATCTTCAGCCCCAGATGCACCGAGGCAACCACATTCACTACAGTGACTTTCATCTCCCTGGACACTGGTAACCATCCTCTAAACAGGGCGCTTTCTTACCCACCCTCTCTTCTTTCTCTACCTTATTAACACTGGCATAATTATAGTATAGTTATAATAGGACTATTTTATGCACAGGAATTGTACTTTAAATCCGAAGCCCGCCCCTATTGAATTATTACCTGGCTAATTTCCTTCAACGTTACCCGTGTGATTACCCCATTCTAAGCTTACGCTTGGATTTTTTACCGGATTTTAAGATTATTGTTACACTTCATAAATATCATCAAGAAAATATGTCCAAAACCCATGAAAATCGGGTTCAAAGCCTACCTCCAAAAACATTAATTAAATTTGGTTTTATCGGGACCAATTGGGTTAAATGTGCCCCTGTCGAGCATACGGAGGCCACATCAAGCCCTCTTACATTACTGCCCCCTTATATAGACAGCAAAACTATAAATCAATTTAGGCATTAGACCAGTCTATGGAAGTCCTAGTGGGACTTCATCATAAACAGGATTAGCA
>JAZFSF010000352.1:0-3948 GCA_036446055.1 Bathyarchaeia archaeon
AAATATGCCTGTGTTTCCGAGAACTAACTGAATAGTGAATTCAAAAAATCAGTAATATTCTAGAATTTATTTTTTCGTTGTTGTTTTCTTAGCTGTTGTTGTTTTCTTAGCTGTTGTTGTTTTCTTAGCTGTTGTTGTTTTCTTAGTTTTCCTTTTGGGCTCTTCAATTAATTTTATATTTATTTGGATTAAGTTGTCGGTGATTACGTTTCCGCGAACGGACTTCCGCCTTCGTTCGCCTTTTCGAGTTGGGTTGAAGCCAGAACCACTACTGAGAATTATGGCTTTTCGAGCTCCGCCGTGAACGTCCCCTCTTACAGGGTAGCCATCCTTGTCGCTTCCTCCTGTTATCAGAAGTTTGCCGTCTACTCCTGCTATTGACCCATCGAGGGTTTCACCCACCCTTTTGCCGATTAAGGGTTGGGCTCTTGCTCCTTCTAAATCAACGGTTTTAGCACTTCCATCTGGAGACGAAATTACTAGTTTAAACCGAGCCATTTCTCTTTTTTCACCTTCTATGATGTCTCATAAACTGCTACGGTGTGTCCTTATTAATCTTTTTAAATACCCCACAGGATGTGGGTCTTCCTCATGATTTGGCTAAGTTCTTTAAGGGTTTGGATGTCGTCGGAGGAGAGTTCGTTCACGTACTTTGAGTGGAGCTTCTTCACGTGGTCTTCTGGAACACTAACGTACAAAACGTCGCCTTCGTCAAAGTCGTGTCCAATCATAACTCCTTTTATGGAAATTGCGACCTTCATTCCATTTCCCGCCTCAGATATATTCTGTCCTTTATCTTGTATTTGAAAGATTTCTCCGACGTTTCTTCCCTCAATGGTTATGAGGGGGGTTCGGGCTTGAATCTTTCCCGTTAGCACGTCTACGCCGAATACAGCGGGTTTGCTTTTTCGGAAGACTGATCCCGGAAGCACTCTGATTTTTCCTGGATGAATGAGGGAAGCCATTTCATTCTTAATTTGGGCTTTTCTTTCCTCATCAACCCACATATTGTATTCCTCGATTAATCGGTATACTACATTATTCTGGAACACGGGAACCTCTTGCCTTTGAGCTTCTGTTTTAGCGTCTGGAAGAATTTTAACGTTGAAAGCTAATATGATGCCTTGAAACGGAGCCACTCGTTTTATCATGGCCGCTTCGATCACTTCACGTCTGGATACATCCCCCACGTCGGCAAATCGCACTGGCACACCATTGTTTTCCAACTCGTTCACGATGGCCTCTAACGAACCGAGTGTATCCGTCTTCAAAATCACACCAATTTTATCACCCACTATCCTGAGGCTATTCACTTCTTCAGTTACTGCTTTAACTAATTCATTGGGCGATTCATTTGCTACCACAGCGTATATGGGAGCTCCTGATACCGCGTCATCAATGTTAGGGGCAGATATCTTGACGCCCACAGCTGCAGAGACTGATTGTACAGGAGTAAACTTATCTCGTGGGTCTCTCATCTCGTCTAAGGGTTTGGGTAGAAGTAGGGCACGGACTTTCGTCGTTATTGGCTCCTTCTTTCCACCGATGACGATGGTGTCTCCTCTGTTTAGACTTCCGTCATAAATGATTGCGTCAAGAGTAGTTCCAAGTCCGGGTTCTTTTTTCACCTCTAGAATAGTCCCTTTTGCGGGGCCCTCGTTTGTCACCAGCTTATCTTTTATGTATTGCTGGGTTAAACCTATGAGAATGGCAAGCAATTCAGGAATTCCTTCCCCTGTTTTTGCGCTAACCGGGGAGATTGCTATGGTGTTGGTGAAGTTGGTGACGCGGTCGAAGCGTTCAGCTTTAAAGCCGAGTCGAGAAAACGTTCCCATGAGCAGGTAGAGGAGGTCGTCGAGTTGGCGTTTGACTGATGGGTTTTGACGGTTGAAGGATTCGTGGAATGTTATGTTCGGATGATAGACCCACCCTGGGATTGTATCGATTTTGTTGGCAGCAACTATGAAAGGAGTTTTACGGTTTTTTAGGATAGAGAGGCTTTCATAAGTTTGAGGTTCAAATCCTCGGACAACGTCTACAACGAGTATGGCTATATCAGCCACTGACCCCCCCCTCCTCCTCAGATTCATGAAGATGCTGTGTCCTGGGGTGTCGATGACGAGGAGTCCTCGTACCTTGATTTTTTCGTTCACATCCTTGTAGAGAACTCCACAAATCTCTCTCAAGGTTTCAATGGGGAAGAAGCTGGCGCCGATGTGTTGTGTCATGGAGCCTACTTCTCTAGAGGCCACGGCTGAGCCACGGATCTTATCGAGTAACGTGGTTTTTCCAGAGTCAACATGACCTAAAACACAGATAATTGGTTGGCGTAGATTTTCCATCGGTCTTCTCACCACACACTATTAACTTCAGCTTATTCTCTCTGAAGTGTGTTATTAATCGCTTATATGTATTGATTGAACCTTTTTAATGAAACTTTGATCCTTTCTTTATTATGGAATAGTGAACTATTTTGTTATCACGTGTGCTTCAATTTTTTCATGATATGAGAAATCGTTTTATCAAGCCCCAAATTCACGTAGATGTCCTCTAATAATCCTCGATTTTGATAGTATCCTATCAACGGCTCAGACCGTTGGCGGTACAGCTTCAATCGTGTCTCTATAACTTCAACACGGTCGTCCTTCCTTTGAATCAAGGTTCCTCCGCATTTGTCGCATATTCCCGCTATCTTCGGATTCATCGCAGGCATATTATATTCTAAACCATCCAAGGTTTCCTGTACGTCAATAAGGTTATAGTTCTCTTCACATTTTTCGCATATTCGCCTAGCAGAAATCTTCCTTATTAAAATTATTTCGTGAATCTTCAAGTTGAGGACTGCATCTATCTTCACTACCTCGTCTAAAGCTTGTGCTTGAGGGATTGTCCGGGGATATCCATCCAGAATAAATCCGTTTTGACAGTCTGGTTCGTCAATCCGTTTTTTCAGAGTGTTAATAGTAATGTCGTCTGGAACTAGTTTGCCTTTTTTTACGTATTTGTTAACCTGGTTTCCGAGGTTGTTATCTTTCTTAATGGCTTTTCGAAATATTTCACCTGTGGAAACATGTGGCACATCCAATATTCTTGCAATACGCGTGGAATAGGTTCCCTTACCGGCCCCCGGTGAACCAAGAAATATGATCTTCGTGTTCTCCTCTCCTATTCGGTTTCTGTTGAATAGACGAATTAAAAACGAGAACAATAAATGTTGATAATTTGAAGTTTACGATTTGATACTGGCTTATGAAGGTTTTGCGTAGCGTTCGGTCCACTTCAGTTTTCGAGGGTCTCTCTTGAAGATTGTCAACGATTTTCGACATCTGGTGGAGCAGAACCAGTAAATGGTGCCATCGTTTTTAACGTACATCGATCCTCGTCCTTGAGGAAAGGTTTTTCCACAAAAGGAACATTCATAATTTCTTGGCAATTATTTCACTCGCCTATCGAGAGGTATGTCTAGTAACGCCTACTTGCTTCTCTCTCCGTTTCCCTGAGCATGAGTGTGTCACCGGGTCTGACCGAGCCTTTCACGTTACGGGTGATAATCCGTCCCTTATCTCTTCCACCGAGTATTCGCACTCGCACTAAGTTCACTTCTCCTGTGACTCCTGTTTTGTTGATGACTTGAATCACTTCAGCAGGCGTCAAATCTTCCCTTGGACTCACTTTTCAGGCGTATCTCCTTTCTTCAATGAATTGAGCTTCGCACTTATTTCTTTCACCAAGTCCGCAGCGTTTCCTGAGTCGACAATGCACACGGCGGCCGAGCCCACCTCCAAGCCTGACGACTCGCCTAACCTGTATTTACTTGGGACAAAGATGAAAGGAATCTGTCGTTCATCACATAGTATGGGTAGGTGAGCCACGACCTCTGGTGGTTCCACGTCTTCTGCTATATAGACGAGTATTGCAACTCCTCTTTCGACAGCTTTAGTGGCTTCG
>JAZFSF010000353.1:0-5463 GCA_036446055.1 Bathyarchaeia archaeon
AGCCCTTTGTTTCCCCGTAACGCCCCCCTCCCTCTCTACCAGATGGACTAAGGCCACCACCTCCCTCCCTCCCCGTAGTAAGATGCCAGCCAAAAATCATACGGGCTGGAGAGAATCTGAAGCTGTTTTAGTTATCAATACTGAGGGTCAAATATTCATCGCAAGATACATTTACAACAACCGTGATGAGGTTTTTAAAAAGTTCAATGAATGGGTAGAAGCAGGTAACGCCGAAACCAAGCACGATAACATTACCCACTGGGCAAAACTATTAAAATCACCAAGGCGATAACCATTACAAATAGTAAAGATTTGAAGGAATGAGCACACCATCGAGAACGTAACAAACGCCATTTTTGACGTAAAAA
Source organism: Bathyarchaeia archaeon (assembly GCA_036446055.1). GTDB lineage: Archaea > Thermoproteota > Bathyarchaeia > RBG-16-48-13 > DAOVBJ01. Next base: position 369 of record JAZFSF010000353.1, read on the forward strand.
TTCAGGGTAAACCTGAGAGAGATTGCAATTATGGTACACTGTCCACAACAATGGAAGATTATAAAACTCAGTGCCATTTAAAAAATAGAAATTTAAAAAGCAGGCAGGGCAACATAATGAAAACACTTCTCACCCCCCTCCCCCTCCCTCACTACCAAAAAACGATGATTCCAAATGACCGAAACATTTTGAAGGGAAAAAAGTGCCTACAAACATAACCGTAGCAGACATCAGAAGAATTGAATTTAGATGCTTCGAGCTTGATGCACTTTTTGCATTCGCCATTTACTTTCATGACAATCAAGAGAAGATAAAAACAATCGTTGTCGCCACCTCTAAAGACAAAACACATTTTGAGTTTGATGAGTATGATGGTGAAAAAGGCTTAGAAGTTGTTGAAGATATAATCGCAGGTCTAAATGAGAGAAAAGAGAAAGCTGAAGAAGGTGAAGGTGAAGACAGCTCTTACAAAAACTTCAAATCAGCGAGTAACGATATTTATACCGCAATCACAATCTTGCGAGATCACTACATAAGGGAAGGCATTGAACTTCTGGGGAAAATTAAATCATCACTGGATACAAGCATCACTGTAGAAGAACCCCTCGTAGCAGACAACAAATGGTTAAACTTCTTCCAACAACTTGTAGAGCATGAGCTCAATGAAACCGATGTTAAAAACTTACTTCACTTCATAACAAGGAATAAAGTCATCAGAGAGATGATCAAAGTAGAGTACAAAAAGAATGCCTTGTTTTATTCAGAGGGCGAACCACTGAAAAGGCAAAAAAATGAAGAGTAAGAAAAAAACGGTCAACTTTAATTCAAAACAGTTCGTAGCTAATTCAGCCTGGATGAAGAAAAAGTCATGTCAAAACTTTAGAGTTGGCGAAGTCACAGAAACCGGCATCCAACTAATCGCTGATTCAGGTGTCTTATCAGTTTTAAGTTTCGGCCCTGATGATCTTAATAAAATCCTCGACGGAACTAAAAAGTTTAGGAAGAAAAAATGACAAAGCAATTCACAACACGTTTACAGATAACATCTGATGAAGAAACAACACAACGTTTTTTAGGGATTGTCCATACACAGCTCACAAATATGCAACGAGCCAAAGGGGGGCCTAAGATCAACGTAAGATCCTCAGTCGTTCCCCATACCAAGACCCTCCCCCCCGAAAAACCATCTAACAGCCCAAAGGCACATGATGAGTCAGTATCCGTAATAGAGAATGCACATTTTCAGTACACTTACCACATCAACCGTGGCGATAGATACGTCCCTCTTAATGAAACAGCTAAGAGTTTAGCGGCCTTCGCTGGCCTGAAAACTCTGTCAATACATGAAATAACGTTCATTATGAGGCTGAACCTTAAAATAAAAGTCTCTCCCCCCGACGATGAGACGTTAATGGAACACTATAAAATGAGAAAATTCGTATGAAAAAATCAGAAAAGGCTGACGATCCCAGGCTATCAGAGCTTTGCAAAATGGATGAAGCCGAAAGAATCTTAGATAGGTCACATCAAGTTGTAAGAGATATGGCAAAAGCTAAAATAATAAGGGAGTACCCCCTCGCCAAAAATTTCTGCATGTATAACATTGCTGATCTAAAAAAAGAACGTCAAAGAAGAGATGGAAATAAAGCCATCAGAGATATGGCGAAAAAGAACAAAAGTTAAAAAGGGGAGAAGGCATCAATCAACCTACCCCCTCCCCCCCTAACCCACAGGAAAGGGTTAGATAGTCACCGTATCTTCAAACCATTGAGGCGTCTTATCACAAACGCTCCCGTTATAGTTGAAGGTAATTTCTTCATCCTTTTTAATGGGCTCGATCGCCTTTACAAAAAACGTCTCCTCCACAAAATCCTGACAATAGTCAGCATTTGGCTCAGCACTATGATTGTATAACGAAACATTCCCCATGCCGATGGCTGAAGATTTGCCATCCTCACCCCATTCAAAAACATAGCGGTCTAGAGCCGTCTGATCAATCAGCTCAGCCTCTTCAGCGCCAAAAACTAGCGCCGGGCTGATTTCAATAAACTGATTTTTCCGAATATCTTCAAGAGCAAACACCCCCCTTTGATCAGGGCCTAATCTCTCACATATCTTAACTGTCACTTTTGGCATTCTTTTAAGTTGCATAATAATCCTTTGAAGTGAGGGATTATAACGGCACTTAGCTAAAAGCTTCAAGTAAAAAATGGGGTGTTACACAGTTATTATAAAACTATTTAATAATCGCTTCACGTAGGTCTGAATCAGTAATGTCAGGGCGATTCCACAGCCTCTCGGGCTGAGCAATAAAATGAGACATCTTAGGATGAGCAAGAAAGTCATCCATGCTACGCATGTTAAGATCTTCACCCAAAGTACCATTTTTCACCTCAAACATACAATCGCCTGAAATAATCGTCACCAACAAATCAGGCCTGGCTCTCTCTAATAAGAAAGCCTGATGAGCTTCCGCTTCTGGGAAAGGTTTCACCGCATGCTTCGGCAAGCTCAACCATTCAGGATCCAAAGACCAACGAGAATCTTCATCCAAATCCATAAAGTTATATGTTTTCATGCCCTCTCTCCTTTAATCTACAGTAGTAACTTCTGGGGCCTCTTCAAACTCAGCGTCCACCACCTGAATAATATCTTCATACCTGCCTTCTTCAAGAGCCTTTTCATTCTGCTCTTTCAAACGATTTCGTATGGCCAGCCTGTCTGATTTCTCACGCTTATCTTCCAAAACCAATCGAGCAATCTTCGAGAGAGTTTCTCTAGAGACATCCAACTTTGTCGTGTGAACATGATTGTGTTGATGATGCGTGATCTCCGTCGCCTGACCATGCAAAAAAGCCTCCATTTTGAAGATGCCATCGAGCACCTGTTGAAGCTTCCATGGGCTTGCGTGGGCAATATCAAACTCCTCGATCTGGGTCAAAAGCTTGGCCACAAGGCCCTTAAACTTTCTCACAAGAGCAAGATTCTCCCTGAAATAAATCTCAGACTTGTCTTCAGATTTCTTCTGGTTCTTAACACTTACAGCTTTGTAGCGTTCCTTAAAACTTGGTATATCCCTCTTTGGGTCACCCTCATTGACATATTTACGCGCAGCATTTTTTGAAACCTTGCATTTAGTCATAACGTGCTGAATACTTTGCTCCTCAATAAATGCATCATACATCTCATCGATTTTATCTTGCGGTATGCGGTTGGCCATAACAGCACCTCTAAGTAGGAATATCTATAAATTAACAAATTAAGTACTAACTTAAAAATGCTTTTATGCATAAAGTCTTAAAAAGTTCCCAAGGTATTCCCAAAAAGCCCCAACATTACGTCACGCGAGCGCAATAATTAGGCCAGAAATGACGCTTCTCAACTATAAGTATGGCTAGTGGAGCGCACGCAACAAGTACCCACCCACTCCGGCCCGTAAAGCATCCCTTTTCGCACCCAAGCATTAAAATAGCCGCACCCACAAAGCACCCACCTAAAACAACTTAGGGCAAATCATAGAAAACGGCATTAATAATCACGGGTACTTTTAGCCCTGAAAAAGTACTCTCAAAAAGCACCTTATCCCTTATGCGTAGACAGTCAAAAATCTCACCACATTCAATAGTAGATAATCCACCAAAGCGGGAAAATCATCGCTCACGTAGTCCTCAGATTCAAGACGGCACTTACCAGTCTGTGGCCAACAGTGAGCTATGAGGTGACCTTCAAAAAAGATAACAAAGTGATCATCATCACCTTCACATGAATCCACGTGGCATCCCTCATCTGCTAATTGCGCGAGAAGATCCATCGAGGGGCACAGCATCTTCACCTCTCCAGTACGAGGATCATGATAGGGTTCTTTTCTTTTACGGAGCATTGTTTTTCTGATGAACATAGTATTATCCTTCACGTTAAACGCTTGACTAACAAGCGCCTGTTAAAATTTATACAGTGAAGGTTGCCTCAGATAGAATTCTTCGGTAGCATAGAAGTTCATCAAAACTCAGCGCTAACGAAGATTCGATTGGAGACAACCCATCGTTTCTTTGTTTTTTCCCGTGATTTTCAACTTTTACTTCTTGTTCATACCTAACTATGAAGCTCCTATATTACTCAAAAAACAGATATGTCGCAAGCTTGAATCCAAATAGATTAATGCCTTCGATAAAGCTTTTATGATTTCTAAAGGGCTGATAAGATAGGTAGAACCCAGAGAGTGACTACTGAATTGCCCGGTTCTTAGAACACTAGTCCCTACTTGACGGGAGAGTAGCAAGAATATTAACGCAAAATTCTAAGGATTGGGCAAATCACCCTCTAAACCAGAGGAGTATCAAGTGCCCAATAACATCAAAAATTCCATAGACAGTTGGCGTCTATCCAAAATACCAGAGGAAGAATCAAGATTTCCACGCCTACTGCGAGATCTGAAAATTACGAGAAATGAAGACGTGGCTTTGTTGATAGATTTATTAACAGAAAAGGAAGTGAGAGAGGCTCCTGAAAAAATGCATTTGGTTCATAGAGTTCAGCCTGATGAAAGGTTTCGTGTAAACGCTGATGAAAGAGGTTTATTAGCTAACAGTTCAAAGGACAGGAAATTTATATCGCCAGAAGAGCATAAAGAGGACTGCGAAAGTCAATATAAGGAAGCTTGGGGAGATCGTCTAATTGAAGGGGCAAAGAAGGAAAAAAGAGCCAAAAAGCGAGAAATCATTAAACGGAAAGATAGGTGGAAGAAAAAGAATAGGAGTCCCCAGAAGTTAACTAAGAGTGAGATACAACACCAGAATAATCAATGGGAGAAGAGGCAAGCATTACAAAGACCAGTAACAGAGGAAGAGAAGTCAGAAGAATTTGAGTGCTACTGTGAAAATCAGAGACAAGAGAAACAAAGTCTGAACGGGCCATGGCGAAAAAACGAGCAGGCCAGAATTGAAAAGAGAGCGGAAAAAGAGTTTAAGAAAAAGCGATTCGTCACTAAGGATGTAACACCCAAATTATTTGGGCCTTTAGTAATTACACCTCTGGAGCTAACAATAAGCAGGAAATTTTTAGTGACTAGAGAAGACATACAAAGAAGACATGCACA
>JAZFSF010000354.1:0-4207 GCA_036446055.1 Bathyarchaeia archaeon
GCAAATTTTATTAACTCGCAGGCTGTTTTAAGCTGTTTTTCCCCTTCAGGCTTGTTTAAGAGCGCATCTACAATAGTAAATCGTAGTAGGTGAGCTTTGAGCTGAGCGTCTCGAATCTTTTTCACAAGCTTCTTTAAATTCTGAATCGGGTTCCTCGTCGCTTGATCCCGAGGCATAGCCGAGATGTTAACCAAGTTCACGCCTAGTTGTTTTAAGAACGTCATATCGTCGTCAAGCGAACCGTCCAATCTCTCTCGTAAATTGACTGAGATTTTCATTTCACACGTCCTCTTACTTGTCTTTCAGATTTGTGAGATTTTGACTGCTCTCATTTGGAACATTGCTTTCAAAGAAATGTAGGATTATCTCTACTTAAGATTTAGGCTTGATTATTTCTATTTCCTCGATTTAAAAAATGCCTTAATTGAAATGTTTGGTTGAAGGAGGACTTTAAACGCCTCTTTCGCGAAGGAATTCGTGGAATATGAGGGATTTAAGACAGATCTTGCCCTCTAGGATGAGATTTGTGGCTTTCTCAAACACATTCATTGCGTAGCTGTCTTACCTTATACGACCAAGTTTTAACACTCGATCTTCTCGGGGATCGATTCTAGTACTTTTGGTACAATTGGCGCTAGCCCAGTTAGCAAGTTCTTTATAAAAAAACGTGGGATTGGCTTCTTTCCCCTTACTCACAATGTGTATGCTACTGACAAATCACGTTATACATGTTACTATTTTTCGTTTATATCGTTAAACCGATGTCTCTGAGGTAGTTCCTTGCCTTTCGTTCAGCCTTGACGTACTCGTCTGTGGGTTTTTGTTTATACCAGTCATATGCTTTTAATCCTGCTGCTAAGAACGCATTCGGGTTTTTCCCGTAAATATGCATTCGTTGGTCTTGGCGGATGGATTGGAGAGGATGGTCCTCGAGTTGTTCTTTGTTCACTCTTTCCGAGAGTTCGTTAAAGTCTTCCAACCCGATATTGGATTTGAGGGTTGCATCGGACGTCTCGATTATCCAGTTTGTATGGGTGGGCGGGTTCGTAGCCCCCACTCTGAAGTTGAGCCCGAGTATTGTACTTCTTATGGATGACAAAGCAACTCTCAACAAGTAAGGTACTGACGTCATGTCATAATAAATCCGGTTCCATCCCCAAATCCCTGTATAGTAAATTTGGTTCGTATTATTCCGAAGAGCCTTCTGGACAGCAAAAGACCGCCACTGCATTCCCTCAGTATTACGCGAAATTCCTTGAGTACTGACGGCTCCTGCTTTTCTTGGCATGAAGTCGCCTCCTGCAGAAGCACCTCCTATCCCTATAATGGTGTCTCGATACACCAACCAATTGGCTAAACACCCGACCGTCGACTCGATCATGCGTCCTTCCACGCTTCCACCCCAGGGGCCTGACCCTGATCCACCGCTTAAACCGAAACAACCCAATTCATGATAGACCTGGGCTGTTCCTATAAGTTCCTCCTCCACCATGAGGTCGGGAAGAATGGTGAAGAAACCGCCATCGCTCTTTCTCAATCCCCGTTCGGCGTCAAGAGGTGCCAGCATGGAGAACGCGTCTGTCAATATGGGATAATAAGCTATGGCCACTCCACTTCGACCAGCCATCGCCAAGCCTTCCCTAACCTTAGATACTGCTCTCCTTGCCGCATACGCCCGCGAGGCCATATTGTGGACTTCCCGCCCATCTATCCGGGCGTACATCCAGCTTTCGATCAAGTCCACTCTATCATGTTTGACTAGCTCCCGCACGACGATGGGAAGCGGTATCAGCTCATCCGACCACGGACCATGCCCCGTTATATTGATGCCTGGTGGCTTGTTTTCCCCTATTTTCCTGTTCTTCCAAACTCTTTGGTCGCGGCCTTCACCTATCTTGACCTCCAAAGGGTTCTCTCTTAACGCCTCTCTGACTTCATCTTCAGAGAACGTTATCGTCCTGTGTGTATGTGTACAGTAAACCCCCATTTCGCCAAGGAGGTCGACAGCAGCTTGAAAAAGAGCGTCGGAATATGTATCATCCACCTCGTAGAACCGCTCTGGACCTTCCTGTTTCAAGTCATGTCTCATGATGAGCTCTTGTAGTTTTTTGAAGAGTGCAAGTCCCCACTCTTTGTCATCCATTTTTTGTCCCGAACGTGCTCTTTCAGCAACTTCTAATAGACTAATCATCTTCCTTCACACCTCAAATTATGAGCCTTATCCATCTAATGGAGAGGGATGCCTCTTAATTATTTTATTTAAAGCTAGCTAGACGTTTATGTCTGTTCTAACCAAAAACTCCCTCGTAGTCAATGTTAAGTAGCACAATATTTTGTTAAGCTGGTTTTAACAAAAAATATTATATCCTTTCCAAACCATGGTATTCGTGGTGATATTTTGACTAAACCAAAAGTTCTCATCAGTCGTGAGTTGTATGATCGATACGATAAAATCGGTCAAATCTTAGGTTCCATCGCTGAAGTAGTGTTTACCGACCGACAAAAGTATGAGGAGCAGCTTGCTGACGCAGTAGGTATGATTGGTGGACGAATTACGGAGGATGTGCTTCAGATGGCTCCTAACCTTAAAATCGTTGCAAGGTATGGTGTTGGCTACGATGATTGTGACGTAGAGGCCATGACACGGCATCAAGTGTATCTAAGTCATACTCCTGGCGTTCTTTCGGACGCGGTGGCAGATATGGCGATAGCTCTTCTCTTAGCCGTTGACAGGCAATTAGTCAATTGTGATGCTTATGTAAGAACGGGTTGGGCGGATAGGGCTCCGGGTCGTCCTTCTTTTGGCGTTGATTTGCGAGGAAAAACTATTGGTATCATCGGTTTGGGTAGAATCGGCTTCGAGATGGCGAAAAGGTGCGTGAAGGGCTTTGATATGAAGCTAATTTATTATGACCTCTATCCTAACAAGCGCGCTGAAGAGGAGCTGGGGGCTGAACGTAAGTCTTTGGAGGAAGTGATGAAGGAATCGGATTTTATCTCAATTCACCTCGCGTTAACCGCTCAGACTCGGGGATTGATCGGTGAAAAGCAACTTAAGATGATGAAAAAGACGGCTTATATCATCAACACTTCTAGAGGGCCAGTCATAAATCAAGCAGACCTTACAAAGGTTCTGTCTGAGGGTGCTATTGCTGGAGCTGGCATCGACGTCTTCGAGAAAGAACCGATACCCCTAGATGCTCCTCTGCTGAAGCTTAAAAACGTCGTATTAGCTCCTCACCAAGCCTCAGTGACCAACGAAGCTCGAGAGGGAATGGCAGTCTGTGATGCTGAGAATATAGCGGCAGTGCTGAAAGGTGAATTACCGCCACCAAACGCGGTTCCTGAACAAAGGGGAATGATATTCAAGAAATAGAATTCCTTAACATTTATTCCCCACATTTTTTATCACTTAATTAAGGCTTATACGCTTTTGTGAAACAACTGAAATAGCACCCAATTCCGATACAATTCAAATAAAGTCTACAAGCAAACTCCAGAAGCAATTTTTACCAGTATATAGAGTTGGATAATAGAATCGTTAAAAATTCGCTGGATAGATAGCAAGCTAGAAACCAGATCTAATGCCTACACTCCATGAGTTAAAGAAAAGTATTCCATAATGCTTTGAAGTGAGAGCATGATAACCCTTAAACAAGAACGTTCTTCAGATTTATCGATAAAGAAGATTGGATTAATCTCGGACACTCATATACCCACTAGAGCAAAGAAGATTCCGTTACGAGTTTTTACAATCTTTCAGAATGTGGATTTCATCATTCATGCTGGTGACTTGGTATCGTTGGAAGTCATCGATGAGTTGGAACAGCTGGCTCCTGTCTTGGCAGTTCATGGAAACATGGATGGAGTCAATGTTCGTGAAAAACTTCCCAAAATGAATGAATTAACATTTGACCATTGGCGAATAGGGGTGACACACGATCCTGGAACCCGATTTGGAGGACGAAAAATGCGTGAGATAGCAAAGGAAAATAAATATGATGTTTTGGTGTATGGACACACCCATCATCAGAGCATAGTATGGGAAGATAATAGGCTTTTCATAAATCCAGGCAGTCCCACACGTCCTATTCTCCCATTCATGACACAGCCAACAATAGCCCTCCTCAAATTCTCTCAAAAGAAAGTAGAAACCGAAATCGTTTCCATCAAAAAATAGATGATAACAAGATTCTCTGTTTTCCAC
>JAZFSF010000355.1:0-3565 GCA_036446055.1 Bathyarchaeia archaeon
GGGTGAAGAGTAAGCGAGTAATGTATTTGTCGATCCGATCTGATAACTATGAACAACAAATTGACATATTGGACCACTTGACCTTCAGGCGCTATCGTGCATTCCAGACGGCTTTTACATGGGATAACACATAGTATAATCATGTAGGTTACCTGTGCGATGGGCCATTTATGGACTTCTTTGAGGAAATACGTCGAACCTTATTCTCTTTCTTAAAATTATTTTTCACTATGCCCCCTTCCAAATGATAAAAGAAAGGACAGACTCTCGTCCATCTATACTAACCATAATGGCTTACCTAACGAACAAAAACTGTTAACATATCCCAATTAATTATAGAACTTACATTTTAAAATCCTAGAATTTACGTTTATAGACATTTTCTTATAGAAATCTGTAAATTCAAAACAGCTAGCTAGCTCTTAGGTCGCTGTTGAAGGGCCCTTTCATAAGCCTCGTATTTATATATCAGGTGGAAAGGTCTTATCAATCATAGAACTGTTAGGTTGAGGCGATAAAACGAATGAGCGTATTAGAAGAACCAATAAAAAAGGTTCAGACGCTGAAAAACTACGTCAATGGTGAATGGATTGAGTCGGAAGCTAACCGCTTCAAGGATGTCGTTAATCCTGCCACGATGAAAACCTTTGGAAAAGTTCCTATTTCAAATTCAGACGATTTAGACAAGGCCGTGAAGGCGGCCAAAGAAGCCTTCCCGGATTGGAGGAGGGCAACCCCTCTTGCCCGAGCCAGATACTTTCTCAGGTTAAAAGAGCTTCTGGAAGAAAACTTTGAGGAGATCAGCAAAGTCGGTGTCATGGAGCATGGAAAGACCATCGACGAGTCACGGGGTGAAACGCGAAGAGGAATCGAGAATGTTGAATCGGCAGCGAGCATACCATTCCTGATGATGGGGTATAACCTGGAAGACATCGCTCAAGGTATCGACGAGTACCTCATCAGGCAACCTCTCGGCGTTTTTGCCTGCATCGCTCCGTTCAACTTTCCCTTCATGGTTCCCCTTTGGTATATGCCATACGCGGTTGCAACGGGGAATACATACATCATTAAACCTTCGCCGTGGACGCCCTTCAGTCAACACAAGATCTTTGAGTTGATCGATGAAGTAGGCTTCCCACCAGGCGTAATCAATATGGTGCATGGTGACGTAGAAGTGGCAAACGCCATCATCGAGCACCCTGATATCAAAGGCGTCTCCTTTGTGGGCTCAACAAGCGTGGGCAGAGACATCATATATAAGGGTGCCACTGCACACGGTAAACGGGTTCAAGCCCAGTGTGGCGCGAAAAACTTTCTGGTGGTAATGCCCGACGCCTCGGTCGACAGAACCATTGCGTCACTCATGACCTCATTCTTCGGAAATACGGGGCAGCGATGCCTTTCGGGAGCGAACCTTATAATCGTCGGCGAAGACGACGCATTTTACAAGGGATTTCTGAAGAAGACGACAGAAGCAACCGCTAACATCAGGATTGGGTACGGGCTTGATGAGAGTGTTCAGATGGGTCCACTCCAATCTGAAGCCCGTAAAACGCGTGTTCTCGGCTATATTGAAAAGGGAGTGGAAGAGGGAGCGAAGCTTCTGTTGGACGGTCGAGACTTTAAAACTGTAAGTAATTACCCGAATAACTGCTTCCTTGGTCCTTCAATCTTCGAAGACGTCACGGAAGATATGGTCATCGCTAAAGAAGAAATCTTCGGACCTGTGATGAACGTGTTAAGGACAAAAGACCTCGACCAAGCAATCAAGCTCATCAACAACAGCGTTTATGGCAACGAGGCGGCAATATTTACCGACAGCGGAAAAGCGTCCAGAAAATTTCAGTATGAGGTGACATGTGGCAACATTGGGATCAACATCGGAGTCGCTGCGCCCATGGCCTTCTTCCCCTTCAGTGGAATGAAGAATTCGTTCTTCGGTGACCTACACGGTCAAGGAAAAGACGCAGTCAATTTCTTCACTGAACAGAAGGTTGTGATTGTACGGTGGTTTTGAGGTGGCACTTCACACAGCCAGTGCCATCATAAGCTTCCACTCAAGACTTGAAGATCAGACAGCAAAGTTTTACAGCGCTGTGAGCGAGAACGAAAAGTACTCGGACGGCAGAGAAACGTTTCTAGCTTTTGCTAAGGAGAACAAAAAACAGAATGCGATGATAAGAAGGACTTATCAAGAGGTTATCACAGACGCCTTTGAAGCCTGCTTCTCCTTCAATGATCTGCATGAAGACGAGTATCGGATCGACAATGAATTGACAGACGATTTGAGCTACGTAGAGGTCCTCGAGAAAGCCATTAATATCGAAGAGAAAAGCGATACCTTTTGCACACAGGTTAGTGAGAAGTCGGAAGCCTTGTTACCGGGGATCAATCAAGCCTTCAAAAGAGTAGCAAAGAGTAAGATGAAACGCAAACTACTATTGCAGTCTCTTTTAGACATAGAAGAAAGTAGTGGAAAGGCGAATAAATAGTGTACACGAATGGTTCAGACACATAAATAGAGAGGCTTAGCCTCGTCAGTTTATCCATATTTATATAATATTACACCACCACCGTCATCTGCATGGAAGCGTTGACAGTAGGTTTCAGGGGAAGGGGTCAATTGATCTCTTCAGAACCTCCACGTGAGTCTACTCGCCAGCACTGAGGTATATCCTCTCCGGAAGTGAAGTCGTGAAGTTAGAGTTACCCCCTCGAACACCCTTCAACCTCGACCATACTCTGAATTGTGGACAAGCCTTTAGGTGGAAAAAGGTCGATGATATCTGGGTTGGAACGGTCGATGAAACCGCGATACAGATGTCGCAAAGAGGAAACAAAATATTCTTTCAAACTTTCCCTGAAGAAGTAGGAGAAACCCTTCTCAAGAAATGTTTTCGACTTGAGGATAATTTGCCGTATATCATCTCCACGATAAATCGGGATGAAACAGTCAGGGCAGCCATAAACAGACTTCATGGCCTTCGAATCATGCGTCAAGACCCATGGGAATGCCTCATCTCCTTCATCTGCGCTACCTTCGCTAACATCCCTCGAATCAAAGGCATGATTCAAAACCTGTGCCAACACTTTGGCAGCAAAATCAGTCATGGAGGAATCCAAGTTTATGGCTTCCCTCAGAAGGAGGTTTTGGCAGAGGCCTCCATCCATGAGTTACTGGATTGTAACTTGGGGTATAGAGCGAAATACGTCAAGAAGACAGCCCAAAGCCTTGTAAACAGCGACTTTAGCCTTGACGCCTTAAGGAAAACATCGTATGAAGAGGCTCGGGAACTACTGCTATGCCTGACGGGTGTGGGAGAGAAAGTCGCTGATTGCGTTTTACTCTTTTCCCTCGAAAAACTGGAAGCCTTTCCGGTTGATATTTGGATCAGACGCATCCTTCAAACTCACTACCGCAGCCACTTCAACATACCGAATCTGGAACAAAGGCACCTGACTCCGAAGCTATACAAAATATTCAAAGATTTTGGAAGACAGTATTTTGGAAGATACGCGGGCTATGCCCAAGAGTACTTGTACGCCGAATATCGCATATCATAAC
>JAZFSF010000356.1:0-5793 GCA_036446055.1 Bathyarchaeia archaeon
TGCAGTTCCCGTCGCAGATATCCGTCAGTGAAGGGGCCAAAGGTTTCCCATTTGGATGAGTGTCGACGAGAGGTTAGAATTCGAGGGTTCGGCTCCTTAGTAAGGGCGATGTAAGCAAAGGATTTAGCGTCCTTTAGAGTCATATTGTATTTGGGCATATGTTGCTTGACCAGTTTGTTCTCTAAGAGGAGGGCTTCGACCTCGTTGTCCACCACAATCCAGTCGATGCCTCTGATTTGGGCGATAAGATGCTGCGTTTTGCGGGAGTGTTCGGAAGCTGAGAAATAAGAGTTGATCCTAGATCGAAGGTTCTTGGCTTTTCCAACGTAGAGGACTGTACCTGTGTCATCAGTGAACAGGTAGACTCCGGGCTCTGCGGGGATTTCGGAGTCATTGAATTGGGAAGGGGCAGCGATGGAAATCATGGGTTTATTGTCTCCGCTTCATGTTACTGGAAGCATTTCCTTCAGGAACCTGCCTGTGTAGGACCGGGGGTTCTGAGCGACTTGTTCCGGTGTTCCTTGGGCAATCACGTTGCCTCCAGCGTCTCCGCCTTCAGGGCCTAAATCAAGGATGTAGTCACAGCTCTTTACGACATCAAGGTTGTGCTCGATGACGTAAACCGTATTGCCTTTATCCACCAGTTGGTTCAGCACCTGTATCAGCCGTTTGGTATCATCGAAGTGAAGGCCAGTTGTTGGCTCATCCAGCAAGAAGATCACGTGACCAGACTTGTTCTTGCTCAGTTCCCTGGTGATCTTTATGCGTTGGCTTTCGCCTCCTGACAGAGTAGTGGAGCTTTGACCCAGCGTTAGGTATCCCAAGCCCACATTCATCATCGTCTGAAGTCGTCGCGCAAGGCGTGGGATGTGTTGGAAGAAGTCCGCTGCCTCCGCTACCTCCATTTGGAGGATGTCGGCTATGGTTTTTCCTTTATATTTGATGTTGAGGGTTTCTTCGTTGTAGCGTTTGCCTTTGCAGTCCCCGCATTTAATATACACGTCTGGAAGAAAATTCATCTCAATGCGTAACATCCCATATCCCCGACACGTTTCACACCTTCCCCCTTTAACATTGAAGGAGAATCTTCCTACTTTGTATCCTCGAGCTTTTGCCTCTTTCGTGGCAGCGAAAAGCATTCGCACCTCATCGAAGATCTTCGTGTATGTCGCGGGATTGCTTCGAGGCGTTTTACCGATGGGTTCTTGATTTACCACTATAACGTTCCGCACCAAAGAGGGAATGATGATAGAATCGTGTTTCCCGATTTTATCGATCGATTCACCAAATTTCTGTCGTAGAGTGGACATGACAGTCAAATTCATGAGGGTGCTCTTTCCCGAACCTGAGACGCCCGTTACGCCACATAAGACGCCGAGGGGAAGCTTCACAGTGAGGTTTTTTAGGTTATGCTCTCTAGCACCCTTGATCGTCATGAAGCCAATGGGTTTCCGCCGGTCTTGGCAGACCTCGATCTTTAATTTGCCGGAGAGGTACATACCCGTAAGGCTTTTGCTGCTTTTCATGATCGCTGATGGAGTGCCTTGAAAGACGATTTGTCCGCCGTGAACGCCGGCTCCCGGACCCATATCCACGATGTAATCGGCACTTCGAATGGTGTCTTCATCGTGTTCCACGACGATCAACGTGTTGCCTAGGTCTCGAAGTCGATGAAGTGTGTTAATGAGCTTCTTGTTATCGCGGTGGTGTAACCCGATACTGGGCTCATCCAAGATGTAGAGAACCCCCATCAGGTTACTCCCGATTTGGGTAGCCAAACGAATTCGCTGAGCTTCGCCCCCCGAGAGGGTTCGTGAGGCTCTCGAAAGGGTGAGATACCCGATCCCCACGTTCTTGATAAATCCTAGTCGCTCATTGATTTCCTTAAGCACTTGCTTGGCAATGGCCATCTCTTTCTCGCCTAAGCGGGTGGAAAGTTGAGCGAAGAAGTCAGCGGCTTGATCGATTGAAAGTGCCACCACATCGTGAATGCTTTTATCCAGTAGTCGAACAGCAAGCACTACCGGCCGCAATCGCTTGCCCTCGCAAACAGTGCAGAGCGAGGATTTCATGAATTTCATGATGCTCTCTTTTCTCCCCTCGCTTTCGGTCTGACGATACAGTCTCATGGTCTGGGGGATAACGCCTTCCCACCCATTCCGCATCAACATGTTTGCGCCGTTTGACCAATGTCCACTAATTGGCTCCGAAGTTCCGTACAAGAGCACCTCCCGTTGTTTTGAAGTGAACTCGTTGATCGAAGTGAAAACGTCGAAGCCAAATTTTTTACCGACCGCTGCAAGCTGTTGAGCTCGCCAACTCAGCTCCATTTTGCCATAAACGGCAAGGCCTCCGTCTATAATGGACTTGTGCGCATCGGGAATCACTAAGTCCTCATTGATCTCGGTAGTCTCCCCCAACCCATGGCATTCGGGACAGGCTCCGTAAGGAGAATTGAAAGAAAACATTCGTGGTTCCAGACTCTCAAACACGATTTCCGGATGGTTTGGGCAGGCGCCAAAAGTGCTGTAGGTGGCTTCTCCGTCAAATCGCTCCACCTCTCTTTGTTGTCGGGTGTCCAATTTCGCGTCAATCACGATCATGGTTCCGTTTCCAACTCGTAAAGCCTGCTCAACTGCCTCCGCGATTCGTGAGCGCTCGTCATGGTCTATTTGAATAGTATCTATCACAGTTTCAATCCAATGTTTTCCGTAGCGTTCAAGTTTCACTTCATCCTGAATGCGGTCGGAATTATAGATTGTCTGGTCAACTCGAATCTTTGTGTAGCCATCCTTCTTCAAATCTTCCAGGACCGTCTTGTGGGTTCCCTTTATACCCTTCACAATAGGCGCAAGGAAAGTCAGGTTTTTCCCCTCTTCGGTCAGTATCAAACTAGTTATGTTTTCTGGGGTCTGAGGATGGATCAAACTGTTACACTTTGGACAGTGATGGACGCCAATCTTAGCGTAGAGCAAGCGGAGATAATCATAAATCTCCGTGACTGTTCCAACGGTTGACCGCGGATTTTTATTAGCGGCTTTCTGTTGGATGGAAATGGCGGGAGAAAGCCCCTCAATCGAATCAACATCGGGCTTATCCATTAAACCAAGAAACTGTCGAGCATAAGCAGATAGGCTTTCCACGTACCGCCTCTGGCCCTCAGCATAGATGGTGTCAAAGGCTAAGGTCGATTTTCCAGATCCAGAGAGACCCGTTATCACGATGAACCTGTTTCGAGGTAACTCCACGTCAATGTTCTTTAGATTGTGCTCCCGGGCACCCTTTACGAAAATGCTATCTCTCATGGTCGTTACCTGTCCTATCTTTCTGCTTCACAGACACGATTTTTAGCTCGCCACTGTTATGGGTTGTCGTCGCTTTCTTGTCGCGCTTCCGATCTAACGATTCCTCGAACTCGCGAATTCTATCACGGAGCATAATCGCTGTTTCAAAGTCAAGTCGCGCCGCCGCTTCGTGCATCTTTGCGTCAAACTCAATCAGTTGTCTTTGAATGCCCGATTTCGTCAAGTGTCGGGTGCCTTTGATTGCGCCCAGCGTTTGGGTGATGCGTTTTACGATGGTTGTGGGCGTGATGCCGTGTATGCGGTTGTAGCGTTTCTGGAACCTTCGTCGGTATCGAGTGATCTCGATTGCCTTCTTAATCGACCGGGTTTGTTCGTTAGCGTACAGAATTACTTTTCCATTCACGTTTCTGGACGCTCGTCCAATGGTCTGAATGAGGCTCCGCTCATCCCGCAAGAAGCCCTCTTTATCCGCATCCAAAATGAAGATCGTTGCGACCTCGGGGACATCTAATCCTTCGCGTAGAAGGTTTATTCCCACCAGGATGTCGAATTCTCCCGATCGAAGCTGGTTTATCAGCTTTATTCTGTCTAAACTGTCAATTTCCGAGTGTAAGTACCGTACGTGAAAGTCTTCTTTCACCAAATAATCCGTCAAGTCTTCCGCCATCCTCTTAGTGAGGGTGGTGATTAGGACTCGGTCGCCTCGCTCAATGGTTTTTGTAGCTTCCCTCATTAGATGCTGCATCTGCCCTTGGATGGGATGGACTTCAACTTCTGGGTCAAGGAGGCCGGTAGGCCTTGTTATCAGCTCTACGGGTTTCCCGCTTAGTTGCAACTCATACTCGGCGGGAGTCGCCGAAACAAAGAGCGTTTTACCCATCTTTTTCTCGAATTCGTTGAACTTGAGGGGACGATTGTCAAATGCACAGGGCAGCCGAAAACCGTACTCCACAAGATTCTTTTTACGCGAATAATCGCCTTTGAACATGGCCCGGGATTGGGGAATCGCTTGATGACTCTCATCGATTATCAATAAGTAATCCTTGGGGAAATAATCGATCAAGACAAAGGGGGGTTCGCCTGGGCTACGACCGTCGAAGTATCGACTATAGTTCTCGATGCCCTTGCAGTAACCGAGTTCCTTCATCATCTCAAGATCATAATTTGTGCGTTTCTTGAGGCGTTGGGCTTCCAACAAGGGAAGCTTGGGAAGTTGCTCGTCCAACTCCTGTTTTATTTGATCAAACGCTCTCCGCTGCTTCTCTACAGGCACAACGTATTGTCGTGCAGGATATAACGTGATCCTATCAAGATCAACCTTTACGTCTCCAGTCAGTAAGCCGACCTCTCTAATCCTCCCGATGGTGTCCCCATCCAGCTCAATCCTCAAAATATCCTCCTCATAGGAGGGAACCACATCCACAACGTTTCCCCGAACGCGAAAGCTCCCTGGCTCAAGCACAGTATCATTCCGTTCATACTGTATACTTACGAGAGCATAGAGTAGTTCTCGCCGCTTCATTTGCGTTCCAACCCGTAAATCGATTGCCATACCCTTGAAGTCTTCGGGATTCCCTAAGCCATAGATGCAGCTTATGCTCGCTACAATTATGGTGTCGTTTCTGCTAACGATGCTGGAGACCGCGTGCATGCGCATCTTCTCTATCTGCTCATTGATCTCCGAGTCTTTTTCGATATACATATCGGTTGTCGGCAAGTAGGATTCGGGTTGATAGTACGAGTAAAAGGAAATGAAGTATTCCACCCTGTTATTCGGAAATAGCAGCTTCAATTCAGCGTAGAGCTGCGCGGCCAACGTCTTATTGTGGGCGATAATCAGAGTGGGCTTCTGAAGCTTGTTAATCAGGTTCGCCATGACAAACGTCTTACCGCTTCCGGTAATCCCTAAAAGCGTCTGCTTATCCGTTCGCTTGAAGTTTTCAACCAGCTTTGCTACTGCCTCTTCCTGACCCGACGACGTTTTATACGGAGCCACTAATTCAAATCGCATACTATCGATCACAAAACCGTAAGAAATAATGTTTGATGGACAAAGACCTTTTCCTTATAAGGTTTTTTAAGTCAAACAAAATAAAGCGCAAATCAACAATTGGACCAATACTTGGCAGTCCAAACAGACTTGTTTGTTGAAAGATCGAGTTTCAGACCAAATCAGTGAAAAAAAGTTTAGAGATGTGGATAAATGAAGTCTCCATGTTTTAAAGAAACAAAGATACAGCATTCGTCTACAGGTTACCCGTTGGTTTCAGTTGGTGATTCAAATAGCTTAAATTAGCTAACGTTATAACTTTTGGATATGAGCCCACGTAAATCACGTAGACGTAGATCTCGCAAACGCACAAGTAAACGCGCGGATAAAAGCACACGTAGAAACATAGATAATAGCATAAGTAAACGCACACGTAAAAAACCAATAAGATTAATAATTGGTGTTTTGGCTGTTTTTGCCGTAATAATTGTTGTAGTG
>JAZFSF010000357.1:0-3216 GCA_036446055.1 Bathyarchaeia archaeon
CGATAAAGCTCAGCCTATGGAATAAACAGATAGATAAAGTCCATGTCGGAGACGAAGTAGAACTAACGAACTGTCACGTCTCTAGATTCGCAGGACAACCCCAACTAAGGCTTCAACGAAAAAGCACCATGTCCGTCATCAACTAACTCGCTAGATAGATCGTTTAATCAAGAAAACATCGACGATAACGTATACATTAGTGTCTTACAAAGTGTCGCCTCACTCTAAAAGTTTAGAGTGTGTCTAAGATGTTGTTGCCCATGGTACTTCACAGCTGAATTTTTGTTTTTTTTCCAAACCTAGAATAAGACTTGTATTTCTTTAAGCTCTGTCATTTCAAAGAAACCACGTGTACAGCATTAGAGATCAGAAACAACCGTTAAACCATATTTGTAACTTTCATCTATTTGAGTGAAATCATTTACGCTTTCCATGGCTCAATAAGCTGGCGGTTCCAGCTGTAATAGTTTATTTGCTTTAAGTCATTTTACCCCATCTTCTTTACAGAAGACTTTTACTACTTTGTAAAGACGAAGTGGAGTAGCCTTCACGTCACTTTACACTTCGATGTTGATTTCGGTCTTTAAGGAGAATAAGACCGTAATTAAAATATAATACACTGCTAGAGCTAGCTAGAGACATACAATACAGAGGTATAATAAAAGGGTGAATGGATACATGATTAATGTTTTTTCGAAACCAAGTAGAAGGCTTATGAAGCGCTTCAACGTCCTAGACTTTCGAGTATTCACCCATAATATCCCAAGAGAATTTAGACGAGAAGAACGTAAATAGATATACGGGTATAATTAAGCCATTTAGTAACATCTCATCGAAGCAAATTGAGAGGGTTCGTGATGTCGAGAAGCGATCTCGTGTTATTCGTTGTAGGCATACTTCTATTTGCTTCTGGCTTTTCTCCGTTGGCTCTAATGAGGCTTCAAACGCCTTTCGAAACGTTCACAGCAACCACGATTGACAACGTACTGATAAGATATGACGTTACAAAAAAGGTAAGCACCGCTTTTGACGCGCCTCTAGCAATCTTGCTTCACGGTTTTTCAGGAAATAGAGTCATGATGAGGATGATCGCCTTGGCGCTTGCAGAATCTGGATTTATCTGCGCATCAGTGGATCTCAGGGGGCATGGATCGAGTGAAGGCGTTATGGGTGGACGGGACGATTTCGTGAAGGATATACAAGCAGTCATACTGTCATTGCGAGAAAAAGGGTTAGGAGATCCTACCAGGATCGTTCTACTCGGACACAGTATGGGTGGCGGGGTAGTACTCAACCCCAAATCTCAGGTTAAAGGAGTTGTAGCCACTATCGGAGTTACGCCCGTCTCGTTCCCCGAATGGGTTAACACGACTACGCCAAAAAATCTACTTCTTATAATATCAACGGGCGATACCGTGATTAATGCTATGGATGTAAAACAAACATTCTATAAGGCTGTTAACGGTACGCGGGAGTTCAATGAAACCCATAATATTCACGGAACCGCCAGGAAATTGTTCGTGATTGAGGGAGTGAATCACCTCAATATTCTCTATAATGAAGCGGTGATCAGTGAAATTGTCGCCTGGTCAACGAAGTACGTCTTCGGGGAAGCCCAAGCTCTCACAAGTAATCCCAATCAAACCCATGCAGCAACCTATGTGTCACTTGCTGGAGGCACGTTATTGACTTTGGCTGTATTGTCCTTGGTTCACGGAAAACTATGGCCGAAAAAAAGGGCGATTGATGTACGTGTGGGAGTGAATCGAAAGGCTTTGATGAAAACGGGGTTTACAGCCACGTTGCTTGCAGGAATCTTAGGGTCACTGCTCGCGTTGGTAATTGCCTTCGCTCTAATGCTTGTAACTCCGTTTTTCGTCGCAAACATCATAACCGCGCTATTCTTGGGAAACGCGATTATACTGGGTGGTCTTGCATGGACACGACTTAGACAAGGTCAAACGGGGTTCTCGTACATGAGGTTCGTGAAGGAGTCGATCAAACGGTCGTCCATAAAGGTTGATGTCTGCTTTGGACTGATTGGTGCAGCTGCGTTAACTGGATTGCTTTCGCTTACCATAGGCAGTAACACGACAGCCACGTTTTCAATCGCCTCAATGAGGCTGATCGCTCTACCATTATACACGTTCGTTTTTAGTGTTGTCTTCTTATTCTATGAATCATTTTTTAAAGGCTGGGTACGGCCAATGATCGGAGATGGAGGCGCCAGAATGATATATTCCATGTCCTTTCAACTGGTCGTATTAGTCTCGATATTCATGCTTGAATTGGTAATACTCACAACAATTCTATCTCTCTTCATGCCATACATACAAGTTGAATTCTTTTTTTTGGGACTGAACCTCGTACTCATGTCACTTGGGATAGCAACAGTATCAGCTGAAGTCTTTTTTGAGAGAACTGGTGGATGGATTGCTCAAATCATAATAAGCGCGTTCACGTTTGCAGCCCTAATTATCGTCTTCTCGCCTACGCTCTATTTATAAGCCAGAGCATACCTAGTTGGGGAGTGAAATTCTTTTAAAATAGCCAGAACGTAAACGCATACCACAATAAGAAAATAAGAGGAGGGTACTGAAAAACGGATAACATTTTGAAAGAAGACGAAAAAATTGAGGTCGTCCTTCAACCCATAAAGAAACTTGTAATTTTTCATTGCATTGGGCTTTCAACTGATGAGTTCTTCAAAAAGATTCAGTTTATCTTAATGTCAGGCCATCCACTGATCATTAGTTGGGCAGAAGGCGTAGTTTTTCTCCCACTCCCATACCAACCAGAAAGTGACAGAATTATCGAAGAAATGTTACAAAACGGTACAAACTATTGGGCCAGCGTGATGTGTGCATTGATGCCAGAATATCGACCGATCAACAAAATGGGTGCACGTGAAATCCCAATAATCGATCAATCGTCAGATCCATATTTCAGACAAGTCGCCCAATGGTTAAAGAAACGCATTGAAGCCCAAAACGCTGATAACGAAAAAACAAATAAAGTCAACAACTAAAGGGTAGCCAGCTGCAAACGGTGAAAGCGATATCCTCACGCGGATTATTCATCCCCTGCAGAACCCAAAGTCTCAAAGGCAATGGCAATAGTTAGTTTTTCAATTCAGATTTAAGGGTGATGAGGATCAACCCCACATCCCGATTTGGCATTCTATCCCAAGACTAGGAGGAGAAATGTAAAACATTA
>JAZFSF010000358.1:0-3008 GCA_036446055.1 Bathyarchaeia archaeon
CGTGCGTGAAAATCTAGCCCAGCCAGACAGAACTAGTGCGCGTGACAGCAACTGACCGTGTTTTATTAACAACTTCAACCTACTCCAAGGGAATGGCTTCAAGAAGAATATCCAGAGATGTGATACTCCTAAGCGCATCCATATTCTTCGCCGACGCCAGCACCAGCAGCATAATTCCAATATTCCCGGGATTCGCTCAGAAAATTGGGGCCAGTTTAAGCATGCTTGGCTCATACGGGTCTGTCTCGGCCATTACCATGCTACTGTTTTCACTACCCTTTGGCAGACTTTCAGATAGGATTGGTCGAAAAAAGATGATGACTCCAGGGCTAGCCCTGTTCATCCTCATGCCTCTGTCCTATATAGTCGTAAAAACCCCGCTTCGGCTCTACCCCATCAGGTTATTGCTTGGCTTGGGAGTCGGTCTCGTTTTCGGTAATGGGTTTCTACTTATGACCGAGGTCTCAGAACCGGAGCATCGGAACATAGCACAGGGGATATACATGACATCAATGGGTCTTGGCTTCACGATGGGCCCGCTCATAGGAGGAATAACAAGTAAGCTATATGGAAACACGGTGAGCTTCTATCTGAGCAGCCTATTGGGGTTGCTAAGCATACTCATACTCCAGTTTGTAAAAGAGACCAAAGTGAACAATGAAACAGGTCCCCCCGAAACAAGCATACCCGAGATCATCAAGGACCCCAAAGTGCTCGCAGCCGGCATAGCAAATTTCCTAAACTCCATAATGTTCAGCGCATTAACCTTATTCTATCCGGTCTATGGTGCGAGCATCGGGTTTGATGAAGCTCAAATCGGCGTTGGCTTTACGACGAGAGGACTTGCAAGCACTGCAGTGAGGCTTCCAGTTGGGGCGGTGACCAAACATTTCCGGGTACTAAACCTCATGATATTCGGGTTACTTCTTTCAGCGGTATCCATATTTAGTGTCTCCATGTCCACAAGTTTGGCCCTCACAAGTGTAATAATGGGAATCCAAGGAATTGCCTATGGTGTCTACCTAACCTCTGGAAACGTCTATGTCGCAAACAACTCAACAGAAGAAAATAGGGGGACCGCTATGGCGACCTTTTCTATGTTTGGAAATCTCAGCGTGATAATAAATCCGGTGATACTTGGGGTGATCGCGGAAATTCTGGGGCCTAGAGAAGCACTACAGTTCTCAACTATTGCTACCATACTTGGAGTCATTTTACTCTATTATATTGCCAGTAAAAACACTTTATACAAAGCTAAACGTGCCACGCGCGCCAAAAACAGTCACTTGGAATCTGATACATGTTTGTCTATGATTTGTGAATAAAATATTCGATACGATGAGAGTCTCTTATCCTATCGAAGTAAATTCTTGGGTTATCTGATTTTATGGTACCGGTATCTCTCGATATAGAGATCGATGTCCCCGTTTTCTTGTACCTGAAACTCGACTGGAGACTCTACCCCATTCATGTAGGTATAGAACATTGTCGACCCCAACAACGAGTCACGAGGGATCAACGGGGTCAAGGTGTCAGTGAACGGAGTCTTCGAACTTAAGTACAACATCCCACCATTGTACTGGACCTCAACTCTTTCAATATCCTTGAAGGTTTGGTAGGTCCCGGACAATAATCTGAGCTTTTTCTTCACATATATACCGGGAACTGCCTCAAGAGGATCCAAACCTAAGAGAGTACAATAGATACCCTCCGCGATGTCTCCCCACGGCGGAGCCGCAGAGTTGGCCATCATCACGACGCCCGCTTTGAGCTCAGGGATAAATGACATGTGGGCCGTGGAGACGAGGATGCTACCACCGTGGCTTATCATCTTGTATCCGTGGAAATCAGGGGTTACCCCAACTCCGTATCCATACCCGAACTCACCGTACAGGTTATCCGCCCGCTTTGAGTAAAATGAGTGCATCTTATCGAAACTTTCCAGGCTAAGGAGCCTTCCATTCTCATGGGAGCCCTTGTTGATGTGGGTGTTAAGGTATCTTGTCATCTCATTTACACTGCTTGTGATACCTCCAGCGGCGGCGATGAAGCTAAAGGCAGGATTATCCTCTGGGTTCGGGTAGGGGAATCGAGAGGGCTCTACCGTGCCGTCTGGTTTTTTCCAGTGAGGTACGATGTGATTGGAGTCTGCGTAAAAGTCATCTGTTTTCAGGGTACTTCGATTCATTCCTAGGGGGTCCAGTATCTTCTTTTTGATGTAGATATGAAAAGGCTGTCCACTAAGCTCCTGTACAATATGCCCCAACATCCTCCACGCTGCGTTATGATAAAAGAACCGTACACCTGGCTCGGCAGCTATCTCTTCCTGCGCGTCGTTGACCAACCTGTAAAAATCTTCTACGCTACCCCAAGGAATCCCTTTCTCAATTCCGATGCCTCTGTGTAATGCCACGCTACTTGTGGCAAGGCTGGGGAGACCGCTGCTGTGGGTGAGAAAATGATGGATCTTTATGGGTTTTTCGGGTAAACCAAGCTTAAATGGGACGTACTTGCTAACCGGGTCATCCACACTAAGCAACCCTTCCTCCACCAGTTGCAGGATCGCAATGGCTACGAAGCTCTTGGTGATGCTGCCTATCCCATAAAGTGTGTCAGGGGTAGAAGGTAGATTCTTCTGTGGGTCCCTTGCACCGAAACCTTCACTATAGATGGTTTCACCTTCCTTGACGACTGCAACACTTATTCCTGGGATCTTAAAATCCCGCATATACGTGGGCACTATTTGCTCGACCCATTTTCTGACCTTAGACTGATCCGACAACCAAACACCAGATGAGAGTTTTATTCAACAGTATAAAAATACGCTCGTAAGTACGGTGAAGTGAGGCTATAATTATGGGTTTAATTCATTTTTACTAGTAACTCGTTACTATTCAGTGCATTTTTATTGAGATAATAAGAGGGTTTTTTCGAAGCGCGCGCGAACACCATATATAATTTACGTACGCGTTACTACAATGTTTGTTATAGTGCATATATCCTACTAA
>JAZFSF010000359.1:0-2500 GCA_036446055.1 Bathyarchaeia archaeon
GAAAAAGTAGTTTCTGAAAAATTAAAATCAAATAATGAAGAATATTTGGTTTTGTATGCCCTACAAACGACTTGCGCTATTATCGTTAAAATCATAGCCTATAAAGTAATTAGCAAAATTAAATTCAGTAAAAGTTTCTATGGAAACAACAAACGGTTGGAAATGTACTAAGTCCCCCCCATAGAATCAAATAACTCATTGGACATTGTTGAGACTTTCTCAAAATATGCTGGTGTTTTCAGCAAAAAAGACAATTTTTCTGTCAAAAAAGGGTGATTTTCTTGCTCCGTTATGATATAATTTAAGGTAAAAGGATGATCTAACCAAATCACGACTTAGATTATTGCATAACTGGGAGGACTCAATGAGGCCAAGAAAAACAGAACACGATCAGAAAACCATCAACGCCTTCAAGCAGCACAGGATGTTGACCATCGCTGACCTCTGCGCGCTACTGCGTTTCTCCATCGCCACCGTGCGAAGACGTTTGAAAGAATGGGGTGCACTAAGCAGCTACAACAAGAGCGGGCGCTACTACACTCTCCCTTCGATCCCCGAGTTCAACAAAAAGGGGTTGTGGAAACACCAGGGGGTTTTCTTCTCCAAACATGGAACGTTGAAGAACACCGTCATTCATCTCGTGCAGATCTCCATCAAAGGTTTGTCCAACTCTGAGCTGGAGGAGATCCTGGGGGTAAACCCCAACTCCTATCTTCCCCAGTACAAGCAACTGAGGGGAGTGAGAAGAGAGAAGCACAACAGGCAGGTTGTATACTTCTCGGCAGACGAAAAGATGTACTGGCGGCAGAAGCAGAACAGATTTCCACCAGAGCCTACGGCACTGAAATTACCACCGGATGCACTCGGCATCATCGTCTTAGTTGAGTTAGTGAAGCATCCAAGCAGCACACCTGCCACACTGTCGGGCATGCTGAAGAAGGCGGGATACGAGATCGATGCCGATATGATAGAGAATCTTTTTGAGTACCATGGGCTTGGTAAAAAAAAACTGAATACGAGCGAGTGAAAGTACTAAGTGAGATTATTAATAATCTGACAAACAATCTAAAGCTGGGGAACCTTTTCTCCATTACCCCAACCGTCACCTTTCGTCCCGAATCTCGTACCTGCCCACGGTGCGGAGCAAGGGAGAAGGTGCTCAAGACAAAAATCAAGCCGGTTGCGACTCTGGCCATAGGCCGATTCTTTGCTCGCGAGTTCCGGTACTTCTGCCCCCGATGCGGGCTCGTAGTTGGCTCCGAGGAGCTTAAGAGGCTTGTACCCGAGAGATGCAACATCGGATATGATGTGTTGGTCTATGTGGGCGAAGCGTTCTTCCTGGACTCCCGTGACAATGAGCAAATCGTTGATGAGTTGAGAGAGAAGAATGTCATTGTGTGTAGGAGCGAGGTCTCGTATCTGGCGAAGAAGTTCATCGTTTACTTGGCACTGCTGCATAAAAAAGTTCAGAGGGAAACAAGAGCTTTTCTCTCGATGAATGGCGGATACATTCTTCACCTGGACGGGACGTGTGAAGGCGAGAGTCCGCATCTGATCAGTGTGTTGGACGGGATAACAGAAATCGTCCTGGACAATACGAAGGTGCCCTCAGAGAACGCAGATAATCTAATTCCTTTCCTTCAAGACATTAAAGCTGCCTACGGTGATCCTGTAGCGGTGGTCTCCGACATGGGGAAAGGGATTTTGACAGCGATCAGAGAGGTTTTCAAGAATGTGCCGTTGTTTATTTGTCATTACCACTTCCTCAAAAACGTAGGCAAAGAACTTTTCGGGGAGGAAAACGACACAATCAGGAAGAGACTGAAAAACCATGGCATTCAAGGTACCTTGAGAAGGAGAGTCAACATTCTGGACAGCAATATCTCTACCGCACCGATGCAGCTCGTGGAGACATCTTTTAACAGTACCGAGACTGAAGACGTCGTGAAAACCCGTGCTCTTGAAGGTCTTCCGCAGATGGCTGTACACACACTGCTGGTGTGGGCGCTGGAAGGCAAAAAACAGGGACAAGGATGTGGGTTCCCTTTCGATCAACCACATCTAATCTTTTACCAAAGACTGGTAACCGTTTATACTCTATTGTGTCAGTTCTCACAATCCGGCTTGTTTAAGAGCAAGAAAGAAAGGAGACTCTCCGGCACAATCCGCCGTGACCTGCAGCCTGTCATAATGGATTCAGTACTGAAAAAAAATGCGGCCAGGATGCAAGAGAAGGTGGATATTTTCAACTGTCTCAGATCCGCCATGCGAATAACCCTTCCGGAGAATAAACGTGGTTTGAATGACGACGGAGAACTGTGTAACATAAAGACTATCGAAAAAGAGGTAACGAAGTTCAGACGCCGGCTATCCAAGGACAACAACTGCATGAAAGACAAAGCGTATCAAAAAATGATCGGCCAAATCAACAAGTATTGGAACATGCTGTTCTGTGACCCCATTGTCGTGGAAGCAAAGGCTGGGAAAATCATCATTCAAC
>JAZFSF010000360.1:0-8460 GCA_036446055.1 Bathyarchaeia archaeon
GATTAAGTAAGCAAAGTTTTGCTCTCGGATGCGTTTTAGGATTCAAGAAGCTTTAACGGAAGTAAACATACTCATAACCTTCAAGAAAAGGGAGGTAACAAATGATTTGAACCCTCAAATGACTGTAACCGTTTTTAGAAGCATTAAGCCTGTCGCATAGAACTCATGTAAAGTCTTAGAAGAGGATGTGGCTAAACGCTTCATGCTGACGTATGAAGTAAAACGGGAAAACAAGAATATGCGAGCTTCTGGGGGATATTAATGAATGTAAGTAACTGCTTTTGCATCCGAAAACTCTTATATTTAAAATTCGACATCAGGTATCTAAGTTCACCTATGATATGTGAGGCTATAAGATGTCAAAAAAAATTATGAGGAGGCTTCTTGTATTGGGAGCTACAGGTCAAATAGGTTCTGAGTTGACCCTTGAGCTGCGAAAGAGGTATGGTGGAGAAAATGTCATCGCAGCTGGGCATAGGAGAAAGCCCAGCGAAGTTCTGCTCAGCACAGGCCCCTTCAAATACGTGGATGTAACCCAAAAGGATGGCGTCAACAAAATCATTGAAGACTATAAAATTGACACAATCTATCATTTGGCTACAGTTCTTTCAGCAGCAGGTGAACAAAAACCTCAACTAGCTTGGGACGTGAATATGATTGGTCTTTACAACATACTTGAGGTGGCAAGGGAGCATAACCTCGTTCGGGTTTTCTGGCCCAGCTCCATCGCGGCTTTCGGACCAGAAACACCCCGACTAAACACACCTCAAAACACAGTTTTAATCCCCACAACTATATATGGGGTCACAAAGGTTGCGGGTGAACTCTTGTGCAACTATTATTTCCATCGATATGGTTTGGACGTACGTTGTGTACGTTATCCAGGAATTATCAGCAGTGAAACACCTCCTGGAGGAGGCACAACCGATTACGCGGTTGCAATCTTTTACGAAGCAATCAAAAAGA
Source organism: Bathyarchaeia archaeon (assembly GCA_036446055.1). Taxonomy (GTDB): domain Archaea; phylum Thermoproteota; class Bathyarchaeia; order RBG-16-48-13; genus DAOVBJ01. The sequence continues at coordinate 967 of JAZFSF010000360.1, forward strand.
AGCGTTATACATGTTTTGTAAGGGAGGACACCGTTCTACCCATGATGTACATGCCAGACTGCATCAAAGGCGCAATAGACATTATGGAGGCCCCCCCATCTCAGATTAAACGTCATGTGGGTTACAATGTGGCTGGCGTGAGCTTCTCCGCCAGCGAATTAGCAACCGAAATCAAGAAGTACATACCGGAATTTAAATGCAAGTACAAACCCGATTTTAGACAGAAGATCGCGGATTCGTGGCCCATGTCCATCGATGACAGCGTGGCGCAAGAGGAGTGGGGCTGGAAACCATACCATGATTTAACGTCTATGACAAAAGATATGATTGAAAAACTGACGAAGCGCTTTTCTGAAGGCAGCTAGCTAGTAGAGGCCACGTTATTTCGGATTAATCAAGATGCCTTCGTGTGAGACTTGGTTGCATTTCAAACCAAAAAAGGGCTTGGATACAGTTGAACATATTGTAGAGAATAAATATGCATTTAAGCGTTAAGAGAATCAAGGAAACATTAAAGAAACAATGAGTTAGCTAGCTTAAGAAGGTGTTTGATATGGCAGTTAACCGTCATCCGACAAAGTATTTAGGTGAAGAATACCAGCGTCTGGTTCGTGAAAGCCTCAATTGGGAACTAAAGGTTCTGGAAAACGCAAATGAACCCGTCTGTAGGGTGAGTGGAAAAAACGTCATAATGTTCTGTGCTAACAACTATCTAAACCTAGCTACTCATCCAAAAGTCGTCAACGCAATGATAGAGGCAACCCGAAAGTATGGAGCTGGTGCAGGCAGTGATCGTTCAATCTCCGGCAACATGACGGTCCATGAGGAATTGGACAGTCGTCTGGCAAAGTTCAAAAAGGCATCCGCATCCCTTACCTTTCAGACAGGATATATGACCAATCAAGGTGTGATTCCCCAACTCGCGGACAGAGGCGACTTATTTGTTTCAGACGAGTTAAACCACGGTTCGATAATCGATGGTGTCAGGTTAAGTCATGCAGACAGAGCGGTGTTTAAACATAAAGACACGGAAGACTTGACGCGCGTGATGGAAGAAGCAGAAAAACATGACCCCGCTTATAGACGTATCTGGATTCTGACAGACGGCGTCTTCAGCATGGATGGCGACCTCGCACCGCTTCCAGAGATAGCCAAAATAGCCAAACAACACAATGCTGGCGTCTACGTTGACGACGCTCATGGTGAAGGTGTCTTAGGTAAAGACGGAAGAGGCATAGTCGATCACTTTCATCTGGGAAGAGATGAGGTACATATTGAGATGGGAACCTTTTCGAAGGCTTTTGGAGTTATTGGGGGACACATCTCCGGAAGCGAAGACTTGCGAAACTTTGCTATAAACAAGGTCAGAACATTTCTGTTGAGTGCTGCCGTTCCGCCTGGTGTCGCCGCTGCCTGTACAGCAGCCATAGATGTGCTTGAAACAGAGCCGGAACACGTAACGAAGGTTTGGGAAAACCGTAACTATTTCCTCGATGGCTTAAAGGACGCTGGATTCGATACAGGGAATTCAGAGACACCGATAATTCCGGTGATGTGCGGAAGAAGTAAAACATCCAGGGATTTTTCGAAGTATCTATGGACAAAGGGAATATTCGTCTTACCAATATTTTTCCCGATGGTTGCAAAGGAAAAAGCGAGAATAAGGGTTCAGTTGTGTACGAAGCACACACAGGAACAGCTCGAGCAAGCCTTGGAAGTCTTCAAAAAAGGTGGGAGACAACTAAAGATCATCTAACTTTTCAATATTCTCTTTTTTTATTAGTTTGTAGTTTCAGATAATGCGTCAAAGAATATGGGGAAGCTTCTACGCCCTCCAAGTCAACGAGAACCTTCATCTACCTTACTCCTTCTTTCTCCTCAGTGTCTCTAGATTGAGTGAACAAACACCCAGAAACTCCCTCATCAGTATCTATCTTCACCAAGGTTAAGGGATAATAATAGGTCGTGTCAAGGTTTTGTCTTTCCTCGCAGTGGGTGTATGTAGTGACTTTAGTAATTTTCATATGTATTGCCACCATTTTTATTTACGTTTCTTAAGAAATATGCTGCTTTGTTTAAAGCCTTTACACAGAAAGCGTTTCAAGCTCAAAGAATTATTCCATTCATTCAATACTTCAGAATTATTAGTGTCCTCCGTAAATGTTAATTTGCTCGCATTCTAGCGATAATCTCTCAAACCAGCTACGACGGCTTCAACCTCCTGAGACCCTCTTCCATTTCTCGTTACTCATAAGCCGATAATGTAATCTAATCAGGTTAGGAAATAAGCCTCGGTCACCCAAAAGAATCAGTCTCAACAACAAAACCTTGTTTCGGGAGGATATTGCTGTCCGGAAGAAGAATGTATCAAAAGTATGGAAGAGATAACGCATAACCATATCCCTCGGTACTCAAGAATTACCCCGTATTAGCTGCTGTCACATCATTCTTTAGTGCTGGCGTGGGACAGGTTCTCTGTGGAAAGTTGATTTGGAACGTCATTCTCTCAGTGTCGTCGTTTCTGGTAACGTACGCATTCTCTTTTGTGCAGGTGATTCTCGGTTTCTTAAATGTATCAACAATAATGCCCTTGTCCATTATTCAACGCGTTTGGCTACGGATGTCATTGCTCGTTCGAGTGTAGTTTGTGTACAACCTCTGCGAACCAGCTAGCATTGTAAATTCGGCTGAATGACTTGGGTCTTGTTTGTGATATAAGCGATTAATCCATATCAATGCAGGAGGTACCTCGTTTACGAGGACAAAATGAGAAGAGTGTTCAAGGAGGCCTTTTTTTTTACTCATCGTCATCTTCAAACGATGGTGAATAAAGGGGCTCCGTAAAGCATGTAGGTGCTTCGTGACCCTCATGGTTGCTAAGTTAGAAACAATCTGTACTGCAAAAGTATAATATGTAAGAAATTTTTTTCAATGCATTTCAGTAGGTCATATAGATTTTCAAAGTGTTTAGAAGAAGATATATTTCCCTCCATCGCTTAAAAGGGGGGTTAGAGAACAGCGATAAACAAGGAAGAGCTGTACCATTCACAGATTTATGAGGAGACGTACTTGAAGCCACCTTCGATAAACCCCTTTGGGGAGTTCAGAAAGGAATGCCAAGAAGCGTTAAAGAGGGCCATGCAGACGGTCTTTCCCAGCTACGCCGTCGATCAGATTCGGTTAGCCCACCCACCAACAAGCGACTTCGGTGACTTAGCCTCCTCCCTCTGCTTCGAACTAGCGAAAAAAGCGAAGAGGAGCCCTAAAGTTTTAGCGGAACAGATCGTTGAAAACATAGGTGTCCCAAACGACTCCCTCCTTAGAAAAGTTGAAGCCGCTGGAGGATACATCAATTTTTATGCCGAGTATACTGTTTTTTCCGAGTTGACTCTGGAATCCGTGAGGGCTTTGGGACCGGCTTATGGCTATGTTAAGACCAAAGCGCCCGAAAAAATCATTGTGGAACACACCAGTGTGAATCCTGCGGGCCCCATCCACGTCGGGACGGCGAGGAACTCTATGTTAGGCGACGCCCTATACCGGCTTCTGAGAGCTCGAGGCCACGAAGTCAGCGCCGACTTCTACGTTGATGATGTCGGACGACAGATTGCAGTCTTGGTCTACGGCTTTCAGTTGGTAAGTCACCTCCAGCGAAATGAAAAAATTGATCATTGGCTGGGACTCGTCTACTCCATCACCAGTTGCATAATTGAAATTGAAAAGTTAAAACGAATACTGCATACGTCACGGGACGCAGACGCGTCGGTAGAGGAGGCCATGAAAATCCAAATGGAGCTGGATGACTGGACTTCTGCTGCAGGCCAACTCAGCGAGCGAGATGAAGGGCTGTTCTATGAACTCTTAGAAAAGATTCAACAAGACGAAAATCCTGAACTGAGCATCGCGAGGATTATGCGTGCCTACGAGGGAAAGGAGGTAGCGACTCGTCGATTAGTGAGACAGGTTGTGGAGCTATGCTTATCCGGGTTCAAGGAAACCTACGATAGGGTGCACATAAAGTGGGACTCGTGGGACTGGGAGAGCGATTTAGTCTGGAATGGTGCGGTCGCCGAGGTCGTTAAGCAGCTTAAGGTAACGCCGTATTGCCACATTATTGATGGTGCCTTGACCTTCAACACAGAGAGAGCGGCGCAGGATCTACACGTCAAAGCCCTTTTGGGAATTCCCCCTGAACACGAAGTCCCTTCCCTCGTGCTAAATCGCTCCGACGGAACCACCCTCTACTCGACAAGGGACATCGCCTACAGCCTATGGAAGCTGAACCGAGCCGATGTAGTAATCAACGTAATCGGAAAAGAGCAGACCCTCGCTCAGACACAGATTAGCATAGCCCTGAGTGTCCTCACCTCACCAAAGACCGCCCTGAAAATGATGCACTACGCTTATGAACTCGTCCAACTTCCAGGATACCGAATGTCCAAACGGAGAGGTCGCTACGTGACCCTTGACGAGCTCTTAGATGAGGCCGAGAAGCGGGCGTTGAGCGAGGTGGAGAAGCGGTCGCCCCACCTTTCTGATAGTGATAAGAGAGACATCTCAAAAGCCGTCGGAGGCGGAGCCGTGAAGTACGCCTTGGTCAGCATTGTTCCAATGAAACAAGTCATCTTCAGCTGGGATAGAATCCTAAACTTTGAGACGAACAGCGCCCCCTTCATTCAATACGCCTACGCCAGAGCGTCCAATATCCTCAAAAAAACCGAGGCCACTACACAGACAATCGATTACAGCCAACTCCAACAGCCTGCTGAGCACGAACTGGTGAGAAAGATAGCCCTCTTCCCAGAGGTCTTCATCGACGCCTCCGAGAAAATTACGCTGAATAGCCTAGCAGAATTCGCCAACGACTTATCAGCAAGCTTCAACTCCTTCTACGCCAGCATCCCCGTTCTGAAAGCGGAATCCCCCGAGCAAAGAGACGCAAGACTCGCATTGGTGGATGCGGTTAAAACAACAATTCAAAATGCAATGAACCTCCTCGGAATCGATGTTTTGGAAAGAATGTAGTCATCTCGAGAGTAAATAGCATTTCTGAGTTGCTTGAAGAAAGAATCCCAAGTGAAATGTCTAGACTTCGTATCACTTTTTTAGAACTCGATTTAGAAGTCTTAGAGTTTATAGTGGATTTCCGTTTCTATCAGAAAGAGGAAGGTTTAATGCGAGACGTTTGACGAGCCATCATGTTCACCGAAACCAGAACCCTACACGCGCTCCAAAGCACGGGAATAATATATTTTGGCGGCGTTAGACATAAAACAAAAAACGAGAGGTTGCTGGAGACATCATCGACAATATTGAAGCTTCCGGTTTCCTCCATGAGATTAGTTATTTTGCTTTCGAGGGAGTACGTATCTCCATGTCGCTGAGAACTATGCTTAAAGTTATCGGCGCTCGACTAATTCGATCAGAACGCCATCAGGATCTTCGATGAAAGCAATCAACGACCCAGTAGGACTGAGCCGGAACGGCTCATCAGTGATTGTAACGTTCTCTTTTCGCATAATGGAAATCGTGGCTTCCATGTCCTTGATTACGAAAGCAAGATGATCAAATACTCGGTCATCGTATTCAGCCTGATTGAATTTAGTTTGATTTTGGTAGAAGGTGAGTTCAAGTTGTGACCCTTTGCCCTCAGGAGCTTGAAGGAATGCGATTTCTGCCTTGTTTTGCGGTATCGCATTTCGCCTCAGAAGTTTGAGGCCTAAGAGTCGGGTGTAGAAGTCAATCGATCGATCCATATCACTTGTTCGAATGCTAGTGTGAGTAAACATGGCGTTTCACGACACTAGGTTATTTATAGACTCCTTATTTAGGAATGCGGTTCAAAGGTAATCCCTATTTCCTTTTGATTGAAACCTCACATCCCAGTGTTACTCAAAGACTTCAAAAAGTTACTTTTTGCATTGAAGTGTGAAGAGGGATTTGTGGGTGACGGCTCTAACCGAAGTTGACGAGTTGATAGTCTAGTAGATGAACGAGCGGTTCTATCTACAATCGTTCAGGATATTATGGGGAAGGAACATGAAAAACTAGCTACGAAGAAACCTCAAAGGCTGTCGATGGGTTCTTCCGCATCCATTTCAAGAAACTTCACGATTGCTGGTTAAATGGTATCAATGTACAAAGAGAATAAGGTTTTCTTCTTATCAGACGTATCCTTTGAGTCGGTTTATCGGAAACGTGGAAGGATTTTCTCCGAAAACAAGGAGATATTGTTGACACCTGTGAAGCGAAAGGTGATTAGCCCGATTCCTCGATCGACATACTCCATGATTGCTTCAGTAATCATATCTGGAGTGCCAAAGCCAGCCCCCACTCGAGTCCTCACTTCGGCCTGAGTGATTCCCAATGTTTCCGCTCTTTGTTTAAGCTTCTGCTCTGCTTCTGCAATCGTGTTCCCTACCAGCAAATCCATTGATGTGCCTTTTCGGATCTCATGGTAGTTTCTGCCCACGTTATTACAGTGGTCTTCAAGCACTGCGAGTTTATGAGTAAGCGTGTCTATATTATTCGTGAAGAAGTGACTGATATCCGCGTATCGCGCAGCGATCTTGAGCGTCACTTTTTCACCGCCGCCTCCAATCATAATTGGAATGGGTTTTTGTATCGGCTGCGGCGAGTTCAGGACGTTATCAACCTGATAGAGGGACCCATGATGGGTCGTCCGCTCATGCTTGAACATGTGGGTACAGATTTCTATGGTTTCTCTCAGTCCACGTAACCGTTCTCTCGCGGGAGGAAAGCGTCCCATGAAGCCATTAAACTCCGCCTCATGCCATCCCGCCCCTATCCCAAAAACCAGCCTCCCATTCGAGATTATGTCAACCGTTGTAGCCATTTTCGCCAAGATCGTGGGTCGTCGATAACCGTAGCAACTAACTAACGGCGCAAGCTTAATTCTATCTGTAACCGCTGCAAGACCCGCTAACGTGGTCCAGCTTTCAAGGGGGTGGTTGCCACGACCAGTCGGATTCCGCATGTTCATTAAATGATCCGTGACCGTAAAGAGATCAAAACCGTTATGTTCGACTGCTTGACAGATGCGTTCCATTTCTTGGAAGTCTCTTCCCTCCGGTGGGACGTGAATGCCAAACCAAACATCATTCATCAACAATCGTTGAAGAGGTGGATAAAACGTGCTATTAAGTTTGAGGTAAAGAAGTGAAAGGATGTTTAAGATGAACGAGAGAACTCCATCCACGGGTTTAAGGGAGTATCGTTATGGCGTAACAATCTTGACTGTTTAAGGTTCATCACTCCTTGTTGTACCTACCCCTAAAAAGGACGTATATGCCTTTGAAGGACCGTGTGGTACTATCTTTTTGTATATAAGATAGTTAAGAATATGTCTTGTACCCAACCCTAGGAATGTTTTATCTTTTCCTTTGAATAGATAGTTTTCAATTTGTTTCAACCCTTGCGCGTCCATTGCGCCATCAATTTCGCAAGCCCAGGTTGTATAATTATTCATTTCTT
>JAZFSF010000361.1:0-4971 GCA_036446055.1 Bathyarchaeia archaeon
TACAACGGCATCGTATACAGTGCCAACATTTAGAGTATTGGTTAGCATGATAGGAGTTTCTATTAAGCCAAATTCGTCGATGAGTGACAGCCCAGTTGTGGTGCCCGCTCCATTGAAAACGAAATGTGAAGCCTCAACTGGGTCATCGATGAGGCAGCCGGGATGGGGGATGACCGCTGTTACGCCTGTCCTAACAGGTCCTACGCCAACCTTTAGGGGACCTTTGCCTGTAATTATTGTGGTATGTCCAACCTTAACCGAGTCAACATCAGTGATCGCGTTGTACTTTCCTGGGAGATACTCTCCGACGGCTAATCCAACTTCACGAATTCTCAGCCTTTTAGACATCATGTTATATCATTCAATAATAACATGTTAATTGGCTCATAAAAGTTATTTTTAGGGTTTGATTTTATGGGTGTGTGTAGTAGTGGAGAAAGAATGTGTGGAGTGAAATTGAATTTAGTTTTTCTTTGTAAGGTCTTTAGTTGGCGTGGAGTATGTCGAGTTGTGAATAATTAGGTGATTTGAGACATTAATTTTTTTCTGGTTTTACGTTTAGGGCTTGCGCTAATTTGGAGTGGTCTTCCTCGCTCATCCATTCGGTTTTAAGGTATTCTAGAATCGTCGTATCGTCTATTCCAAGTCTTTTTGCTTCTTCAACAGCATTACGATAGGCTTCAATCTCTGTAGGCCTTTCTGTATAGCTGAAGCCTCCATCGAAGAGTTCTTTTCCTTCCATGAATTGTTTCACGTGTGTAAGTTCGTGTATGATGTCAAGGTAAAGACTTGTGAAGTCGCCATTCTTCAAGTAGTCAACACTGACGATGAGGTGTCCGTCTAGGTCACTGACTGCCATATACGCCCATGCTGCGCCGAGGAACTCAACACGCAAATTGCGGAGTGTTTCTTCTGTCTTTTTACCAAATAAGTGTTTAATGGTTTCAACTTGCTCAAATCCTTTGAAGTAATCGGTAAAAGAGTGTGTGGATGCTTTACCATTTCTAAGTATTTTAACATTCAACTGCGAATTCAACGAGGTTCACATCCACATGATCCATTGGTTATCTAAAAAAGGTTCTGAAGTATATCCCAATTCAGTTTTTATCATTTTTAGTTTTTGTAGGCTTCGACTTGGATGCTTGTAACTTCTCCTTTTAACTCTTCGGATAGTTCTATTTCATTGGTCGACTGGGATACAATCTCGACTTTTTTGAATCCTGCTCTTTTGATAGTGTTGAGGTATTGGTTTTTTTCAAGTGCTCCTGCAACACATCCAGCCCAGGCAGCGAAGCTCTTCTTTACTTCCTCAGGCAGTTCCTCTTCTGTGACGATATCTGAGATTATCAGTCTTCCATTAGGTTTGAGCACTCTATGTGCTTCTCGGAACACTTTTTCCTTGTCTGGAGACAGGTTAATCACACAATTGCTGATGATGATGTCTATCGATTCATTTTCGATCGGTAGATTCTCGATTTCTCCTAACCGGAATTCGACGTTTGGGTAACCATATTTTGTTGCTAATGCACTTGACTTGTTGACCATTTCCTCTGTCATGTCGACTCCGATCACCTTTCCCTTTGCCCCAACTTTTTTGGCGGCCAAAAAGACATCGATCCCACCGCCTGAACCGAGGTCTAAAACCGTTTCGCCCTCTTGTAAGCCAGCTAAGGCAACGGGGTTACCGCAGCCTAAACCCATGGTTGAATCTTCTGGAATGTTTTTCAGGTCTTCTTCTGAGTAGCCTATTCGAATATTCGTGTCATTTGACGATGGTCCACCACGTCCGCAGCCACATGAACCTTGGTTTTGTGCTATTTCACCGTATACTTTTTTTACGTGTTCTTTTACTTCTCTTCCACTCATCTCAATCACTACCAATACATATAGGACACCCTATATATAAACGTATAGGACACCCTATATTAATTTCTGTTTTGTGTTCAAAACACGCGTGAATGAAAGCCATCTACAACAGAATTACATATAGACATTAAACCAAGCCGAAATGAAGTACATTTTTAAAAAAAAGAAAATTTGTATAGCCAATGACAGCTATCTAGTTGCTGACTTAACGCATTTGTTGAATAGGGACGATTGTAGTTCACTTTAAGCTAAAAGAAATATGATTGTATTTCTTGAGATAGTGTTGAAAAATTGTGTGAATTTTAGCTTTGCTTCAGTTTTCAATAAGATTCTCGAAAGCCTGATTTATTGTATTCGATGCCGATTAATCCGCATTTTCTACATCGATAGGCCTTTTGACTCAATACTTTGCTTGAGAAAGGGAGGAACGAACCAAGCGAATAATTCGGGGCCCCCAAACCAAGTCTCCTGAGCATGTAGGATGGATCGTCTTCGCTCATAAAATTAATCACTGCGTACCCGCTCTCCATTGAGTCTCCACATTTTTGGCAAACCCGTTCTACCTTTGGTTTGGTTTGCAGGTCTCCATTTTTTTGAGTCGGCGATATTGCTAGACGGTAACGAAGCAAAGAGAACACGGAACGATATTTATAAAGTACAAACAACACGGCTGTGAGAAATAATAAAATAATCGGCGTCATTTATTCAAATCTCTTCCCTAGATTAATTGTCTTTTATTATGATAGAGATTTGTGTTAAGTACTCTGGAATCACAGCTTGCTAGCTAACTCTATCATCAATTAATAGTTATGCGAAATTCTAGTTATTGATTGTGTAACCATACCCCGTTTCTGCATGGTGGCTAAGGAGAAATGTAAGTAAGTTATCTCTTGTGTGGCTAGCTAGCTTTTATATGCGTTAACTTATTATCCATTTATAGAAAAGACGTTGCTTACCATCTAAAAAAAAGGAGTGAAAGCCACCTCCGATATAGATAACGAAGAAAACAAAAAAGGGTTTTTTTATGAAAGAATATGGTTTGATAATAATTGGCACAGGCTCCGCAATGAATATTGTGGATGCGTTTATGCAACGGAATCCTCAATCGAAAATCGCTGTCATAGATAAGGATGACCCCGGCGGAATCTGTCTGACGCGGGGTTGTATTCCCTCCAAGATATTGCTATACCCTGCTGAGTTGGTTAGGACTATCCAGCACGCTCAAGACTTTGGCTTAGAGGTTGATTTGAAAAAGATTGCCTTCAAAACGATTATGGATAAGATGCGAGCCCTGATCTCGAAGGATATCAACATGATCCGAGAAGGCCTCTCTCATGCTAACAACCTTGATTATTATCCGGATATAGCAAAATTCGTTGCACCTTACACCCTAGCGATTGGCGAAGAGACTATCACGTCTAAGCTGATTCTGCTCTGCACTGGGTCAAGGCCCCTAATCCCGTCCATACCGGGTCTCGAAGAGGTCGGGTATCTTACAAGTGACACCCTGCTCAACCTAACTCGTCTACCCAAAAGCGTGGCCATCATCGGCGGAGGATACATCGCCGCAGAGTACGGACACTTCCTCTCAGCTATGGGCGCAACGGTCACGATCCTTGGACGGAACCCCCAATTCATCAAAGAAGAAGAACCTGAAGTTTCAGCGTTAGCGAAGAAGATGCTCCAACGACACATGATGATCTTCACCAGCCACGAGGTACAAGAAGCGGAAAAAACCGTATCCGGTAAAAAACGGCTCCGAGCAGTTCATACGGAAACTGGCGAAACCCGGGAAATAATCGCGGACGAAATCTTGGTCGCTGCAGGACGAGTACCCAACACGGATATACTCGCACCCGAAAAAGGAGGAATACAAACAGATGCAAAGGGATGGATTACAGTCGACGAGTATCTCGAGACCTCGAAACCCAACGTCTGGGCTTTAGGTGACGCAAACGGTAAATACCTCTTCAAGCACGTGGGAAACTATGAATCCATGATTGTATACTACAACATCATTCTCAAACAGCGAGTGAAAGTCGATTACCATGCCATACCCCACGCAGTCTTCACCTATCCCGAAATCGCCAGCGTGGGACTCCGAGAAGCGGAAGCTATTAAAAAACACGGCGAGGACAACGTACTGATTGGCATGCAAAGATATCAAGACACCGCAAAGGGCGAGGCAATGGGCGCCACCGACTACTTCGTTAAAGTTCTCCTGGAGAAAGGATCGATGAGGATCCTGGGGGCACACATCATTGGGCCACAGGCATATGTTCTCATCCAAGAAATAATCAATTTAATGTACACGCCTGAACAAAGTGCAGAGCCAATAATGAGCGGAATGCACATCCATCCCTCGCTATCTGAAGTGGTGGAGCGGGCATTCAATCCCCTTATGTCACCAAAACAATACCGCCATAACTTGGAACATCGACATTAACCGCTTCCCTTCCACATGAGGCTATTACGCCCTTTCTATTGATAGACTTGGTATACAGCAGCTCGTCTATCACTCGTCCCGAAGAGTCATACATGTTATCTGTGAGCAGCGATAAAGCATTTTGGAACGCAATCAAACCCCGTAAACATTAACCAAAATCGTATTCGATGTTCATTCCTTTTGTCTACGTGATCTCAACCGCCTTTTTGTATCGTCCATGTCTTTTGTATGCTTCTTGAACGTAGACCATGCTAAAGCGTAATCTGAGAGGGCTCTAAAGGTGAACTCCTTCGACGATGAGACGATAGCCAGCCAGTTGAGGGGAAATACGCTCAGAGTATACTGGGCGCTCTTGAATGCAGAGGATGGCGTGATCGGCGTCAGAGAACTTCAGAGACAACTCGATTTTTCCAGTCACGCGTTAGCCGCCTATCAGTTGAACAAGCTTGAGGTATGCAATGTATTTTTGTATTGGTTTTGATTTTTTCTAAACTAACTAGCTAAAATTTGTGTAGTATAGACATTTAATTTTAAACGAATATCACTTCATTGAAAGGGAGATATTGATAAAAAGCTAGTTACCTAACTCCAAGTTTGCGTGTAGTTAGCAATTCAATGAGCATTTATCGAGTAGAACTTTTAATAATCTTCTAAGATAA
>JAZFSF010000362.1:0-5761 GCA_036446055.1 Bathyarchaeia archaeon
ATGCTAAATAAGTAATGATAGATTATGGTAAGTAGATACATAATATGAAGAGTTGTTTTTGTTAACGAGGCAGAAAACTTGAATGTTGTTTAAACTTAACATGTCTTTTTGAGACTGTGATTAGAGCATTCGGATTCACTGAAATTAAAAAATTAGAGTGTTTAGACAGTTTATGGCCTCGACACTTTTGTTTCAAGCTTTGTGATGAATTCTAGTAAGGCACTCTTTCCAGCCTGAACCGATTTAATGGCTCTTTTTATGGCTGGAACGACCTCGTCAGGCTTCTCAACTCTTTCACCCCAGCCTCCCAATGCACAGGCAATCTCGGCGTAACTTCCACCCATGCGACCTAGAGAGTAACGCTTGTAAGCGTCAGGAAACCCTCCAATGGTCGATAGACTCGAGTTGTTTGAGACTATGGTCAATATGGGGAGTTTCTCCCTAACGGAGGTTTCGAAGTCCATTCCAACCATGCCAAACCCGCCGTCCCCCATCACGTTTATTACCAACTTCTCAGGCGCTGCCAACTTTGCTCCCATGGCGAATCCCAGCGAGAATCCAAGCGTGGTCGTGTGACCCCATCCTACGTAGCCCCTCGGAACCGTAACCTCCCAGAAAGGCCCAAAGGAGTTCCTCGACATTCCTGCTTCAGCTGTGACAATAGTGTTTTTCCTGTCAACGGTGTGCATGAGGTCCCTAAGAATCCTGTAGGGGTTAATCGGAACCTCCCTCGAATTAAGCTTAGGTTTCCATTCATTCAACCACTCACTTTTGACGTTTCCTATTTCCTTCACCAAGTCTTCTCGCTTCTTAGCTCTGCCTCTCTTCTTTGCCTCTTCGACCAACGCCTTTAGGACCAGCTTGGCATCGCCCATCACAGCATAGTCAACTGCCACGTGTTTGTTGATGTCATGCTCATCGTTGGTCAACTGGATAACTTTAGCGCCAGCAGGAATCGAGAGTGGAAAGGATAGGAAATAGTCTGTCAAGCTTGCACCAGCCGCGAACAAAAGGTCTGTTTTCCTTAGGAAGTGACCAGCCATCTTCGTGCCATATGCTGTGGCGAGGCCCAATGCAAGGGGATGGTCTTCGGGAAAAGCACTTTTCCCGCACATAGTTGTCATTATAGGTATTTGAAGCAACTCTGCAAACTCCAACAATTCATCCCAAGCCTCCGCGTATAAGATTCCTTGTCCAGCTAGGATAACGGGGTTCTTGGCTGCTAAGATGGCTCGAACAACTACCTCAACGTCTCTATAGTCTGGCCCCATCTTCCAGCCTCTAACAGAGGCATACCTGAATTTTTCATCATCTAACTCTTCTCTGGCAACATCGCTGGGCAAATCTAGTAGGACGGGCCCTAATCTTCCTGACCTAAGTTGAGTGAATGCCCGCCTCATCAGTTCCGGTATTTGCTCCACTGACCATATGGTTTCAACCCATTTCGTCACCTGATGGTAACTTGAGTATACATCAACGATTGGAAATGTTCTATACTTGCTCCTTGAAGTGCCTTCAGGTAGAACGATTATTGGCGAGGAATCGGCGTAGGCTTGAGCCACACCTGCAAAGGAGTTCTGTATCCCTGCGTCTGGCTGCATGCTACAGACGCCTATTTTACGCCCATTTGATACTCGACTGTAGCCATCTGCGATGTTAACGGCCACCCTCTCCTGCCTGGCCATAATCGTTCTGATACCTTCTTCTGCTACGGCGTTGGCAAGTTCTTGATCTGGGAAGAGACTTACAAACTCTACGCCCTCAGCTTTGAGTATCTTCGCCTCAACTTCAGCACCTTTCATAATAATCCCTCATGATATACCATAGAGTCTTCTGTCATTATAAGCGTTAGTATTAACCCCACCCATCTTTCCTCTCTTATACTAATTCTTAAGTACTGATGTCTCGAAGTATGGTTACAGAGGAATTACTTTGTCAACAGCATTACCTTCTGAAATGATATCTAAGTTCACATTTCTCGTCATAACCATCATCGCTACGAGGTGAGTCTATTGGGTTTCGACATCGTAATCAAGAATGGCTTGGTCGTCGACGGGACGGGAAATCCTTGGTTCAAAGCGGATATTGCGGTCAAGAAGGGTAGGATAGCTAAAATAGGAAATTGCACCACAGACCAAGCAGATAGAGTGATAAACGCCTTTGGTCACGTAGTGACACCTGGTTTCATAGATATACACCAACACGGCGAGATACACATAATCATAAACCCAAATGCCGAGAGCCTCGTGAGGCAGGGAATAACCACCATGGTAGGAGGGAACTGCGGCTGGTCAGCAGCGCCCACATCTAGCAAGAATAGGCATTTAGTGCACTCACCCTGGTGGCCTAGAGAGATTAGGCCTGAGTGGGAGACCTTTGAAGAATTCTTCAAGATATATGAAAGGCAAGGTGTGGCGATAAACGTTGCCAACTACGTAGGCCATGGTTGGGTTCGGGGAGCAGTCATAGGTTGGGAGGCACGTTTAGCCACGAGGAGTGAGCTGGAAGAGATGAAGTTTTACGTGGCGGAAGCGATGGAGGACGGTGTTTTCGGGCTCTCGAGCGGCCTTACCTACCCGCCTGGTTGCTGGTCGGATACAAACGAGATGGTGGAATTATGCAAGATCGTTGCTAAATATGGTGGAATCTATTCAACCCATGATAGAGGAGGACTCGATTTTAAGGGTAAGTTGGAGGCTATCAAGATAGGTGAAAAAGCCGGTATCCCAGTTCAGATAGCCCACATCGAAACCCATGGACTTAAGGAGTTCGGGAGAATGGGCGATGTTCTGAAACTCGTAGATGACGCTAGGGCGCACGGAGTAGACGTCACATTCGACCTCTGCACCACACTGTATGGTGGAGGGTGGATGGCGGGACCTATGATGCCAGCATGGGCTTACGAAGGCGGTGCACCGAAGATGCTGGAGAGGGTGAGTGACCCACTTATACGCGAAAAGATGAAAAAAGACATAATCAGCTCTAGGGGAAGTCTAAAGTTCGATGACCTCATCGTATTACATTCCCGAAGAAATCCAGAGTTCGTGGGCATGAACTTAATGGAGATCGCTGAGAAGTCGAGTAAGGACCCGTGGGACGCGGCGTACGACCTATTCAAGGACGAGGGACTTGACCTAGTGGAGATAGGCGTGGCAATTAGAGGACACAAGGAGGAGGACCTATGCATTGGATTCAAGCATTCTGCGTGTATGCCAAACACAGACAGCTGGTTTCGAGCTCCTTATGGATGGCTAGGGAAGATGAGTCCACATCCGAGGGATTATGACGGGATGGTCATTGTTCTGAGGAAATGGGTTCGAGGTGTGACCCGATTTGACATGCCCGAGGAAATTGGAATAAAAGTAGTAACATTAGAGGAGGCTGTCAGGAAGATGACGTCGTTGCCGGCTCAGAGGCTTGGTTTGAAGGCTCGTGGTCTTTTAAGGGAGGGCATGTGGGCGGATATAGTCGTCTTCGACGCCGAGAAAGTTACGGACAAAGCGCCTTATCCAAGTCCAGCGAACAGGAAACCACACATGTATCCAGAAGGTATTTCATACGTATTCGTCAACGGAACCATCATCATAGACTGTGGTGAGCATACTGGTTCTCTGCCGGGGAAGATTCTACGCGGATCAGGATACAAGTTACACTGATAAACCTCGCCATTTAATAGCATTAATGAGAATATTATTCTCTGAAGATATGTTTTGGAAGTGAATTTAATGCCTACTTTTCCCGAGGATAGATGGAGAAAACTTGGTATAAGGATGATAAGAGCCTCAGGAGCCTCAAAAGAAGATGCGGAAACCATCACCGATGTCTTAGTCACGGGTAGCCTACGTGGAATTGATTCTCACGGTGTCAGAGTCTTACCAACCTTTACCAAAAAAAGACCTAAGGCAAAAATGAAGATTTTGAAAGAGGCTCCAGCATCAGCTCTACTAGATGCTGGTGGTGCATGGGGACCGGTCTCTGCTAAAAAGGCGATGGAGATAGCTGTGAAGAAAGCGAGGAAGCAAGGAATCGCCTCGTGCAGCGTCGTCAATGGTGAATGGATTACCAACCTCTTCTACTACCCGATGATGGCTGTGGAGAGTGATATGATAGGGATAGCTGTTGCGCGGGAAGGTCCTGTCTGTGCCCCATGGGGGGGCATGAAGCCCGTTACCGGAACAAACCCAATGAGCCTCGCATTCCCTGCTAATAAGACGTACCCTATAGTTCTGGACTTCGCCACGACCATAGTTGCCCAAGGACACGTTCAAACACTCCTCTTAGAGGGGAAACCAATCCCCGAGGGGTGGTTGATCGACCGACAGGGAAACCCAATCAAGGGTCACGACGTAACTTTGGAGAACATCGATGAATTCTGGAAGACAGGCGGATCATTACTGCCCTTCGGTACATACAAAGGCTACGGAATAAACCTCGCAATAGACATTCTGGGTGGAGCATTAAACCTCTCAGGAACTGGGTCAAGGGCAAGAGGGCAGGGAGCACTCATGACCGCTCTTAACATAGAAGCGTTCGTACCAGTGAAGGACTTCAAGGACGAGGTGGACCGATTGGTCGCTGAGGTCAAATCATCCCCCGTCAGGCCCGGATTCGATGAAGTTTTGCTACCAGGGGAAAGGGAGCATATGACAATGGAAAAGAGGAGAAAAGAGGGAATACCTGTAGACGAGAGGTCGTGGCAGAGCATTCTCAAAACTTGCAGAAACCTCGATGTAGACGTAGAAAGGATAATGAGATAGCCCTCTATACATCCTAAACTAGCTAATGAAGCTGTATTATCACTTACCTTGAACATTTTTCTTTTTTTATCATAGATATTACGAGAATAGCTGCTTTTCATATGAGACGTCAAATAAACGCTTTGGGAAGGACTAAACGTACACTGGTTATCTGCTCAAAGTGCTCAGACAACCTCCTAATAGTCTCTGGAAGACCCCATGCCGAATGGCCTTCAGTTCCCTCAAGTAAGGCCCATAAGCAACTAAATGCCTCACAATACTAAACTCGTACAGGGTCAATGGAGCATTCCCTTTGATAATAATCGTAATATCGATTGAACAAATTGACCCGATTTATCTCGGGAAAAAGAGAAGGAGCAACCACTTTACCAATTAACTGGGCGATATCGATATCATAGGTTGGATCGCCTTTTAAGAAACAAGACCAATCCACAACTGAACTAATCTCACTATCTTTTATGAGGACATTAAAAGGATGAAAATCACCATGTCAGACAACCAAACCTATCAGGGTCCTCTGGACTATTCTTAACAATCCACCTTAAACCCGTTTGAAGCCACCCAAAACTAGAAGACTCTATTTCTTTCACAAGCCAACTCAATCGTCCTTCAACAGAATACCTGTCTTGTCGTATCCCAGCAGCTTCAAGAGAATTTCTAACTAACTCTACGTCAATACTATGCAGATGGAAACGAGCCTTCGCCAGCATTTCAGACACATTTTAAAGGCATGTTTACCATAGTTTGTTCAGGAATAAGCTCCATAATCATGAAACTTCCACCTAAAACAGAGTCATCAGTACAGGTGAAGAAGACTCTAGGAGCTGGATATCCTGCGTCTACTACTGCACTCTGAGCTGCTCTCTCGAATATTGCCCTGTGTTGACTCGAATTCTTGAATAGTCGTAAAATCATAGGACAAGATAATTTCGAAGGTATTTCATTTAACTGAAAGCGGAAACTGCGAGTGTCAAAACCTCCTGTCACAGGCGTAAGAAATGATA
>JAZFSF010000363.1:0-2015 GCA_036446055.1 Bathyarchaeia archaeon
TGGGTTGTGCTGTGATCTCCTTTCTAATTTCTCTATGAATTTAACTTATTAATAGTAACTTATATATAATTTAATATAAATCGAAATAGTGGCTCTGTTGTCGCCTGATATTAAAACCGACATAGCCGTCGAGCCTCCTGGGGAGGATACGTCGGGAGTCGTCGGGTACATCGTCAATAATTCGATGGAAATATCGTCCTTCATTGTTCTCCTCTCCGTTTTATTCGTGTTCAGCGTAGTCAACTTCCTTTTCTTCCACGGCTTAGTGGAGCTTTTCAGCATCGTGGTCGCTGGGACGATCTTCTTAATCACATGGAATTCTCGGAAGATTCTGGATAACAACTACCTCAAATTCCTTGGGCTCACCTACATCTTCATCGGAGTCATCGACTTAGTCCATCTCCTCGCCTACAAAGGGATGGGGGTCTGGCCCGAGTTCGACTCAAACTTGCCCACACAACTTTGGATTGCAGCCCGGTCTCTCCAGGCTTTGACTTTGCTTATCGCTCCTCTGACGATTAAAAGGAAAGTCTCCGAGAGGGTCACAATCGCAGCGTATGCCTCAGTCGTGATTTTGTTATTGTTGTCGATCTTTGTCTGGCAGATTTTTCCCACTTGCTACGTCGAAGGGGTTGGATTGACCCCCTACAAGATAAACAGCGAGTATCTTATCTCCGCCATCCTTGTTGCTTCAAGCGTTCTCCTCTACAACGAGAGGGAGGTATTCGATAAGCACGTTCTTCGTTTGTTGTTGTTCTCGGTTTTCACGACTATCGGCTCGGAGTTAGCGTTTACTTTTTACGTCAGTGTTTTTGGCTTTTCGAACGTAATTGGGCACTTCTTGAAGATTATCGCATTCTATCTCCTCTACAAGGCCATTATCAAGATAGGGGTCGAGCAGCCTTACAACGTAATTTTCCGCAACCAGGTCATCATGAACGAAAGGTTATCTAGGGCTCTGCAGGTGGTGGAAGAACAGAACTATCAGTTAAAGAGCCTGGACGAGATGAAGAGTCACTTCATTTCCATGGCCACTCATGAGCTCAGGACGCCTCTTGTGTCCATCAAGGGCTACACGGAGTTGATGCGCAGCGGAAAGATTGAGGGTGTCCCTCAAAATATCGACGGCATGCTCGAGATAATCGAGAGGAATGCTGACACCCTCATGATGCTCACGGAGGACCTCATGGATGGGCAACGCCTCGAGGAAGGGCGACTTAACATAAACCTGGATCGCGTCGAAATCCAAGATTTAATAAGTGAAACAAGCGACGAAGCCCAGCCGTTCCTAAATGAAAAAGACCAGACTTTGAAGATTAGAGTCCCCAAGGTGATGCCTCCAATCTCTGCGGATAGAGTACGCATCGCGCAGGTAGTCCTCAATCTTCTCAATAATGCATCCAAGTTTACGCCGAATGGAGGCATTATCTTGCTTGAGGCAAAGATATCGAGTGGAATGGTGGAGGTCTCAGTCTCGGATAATGGGATCGGTCTTTCCCAGAATGATATTGCGAAGTTGTTCAAGCCTTTCCCGGATATCCATCATGCTGTCAAAACCCCCTCCACCGGGCTTGGGCTCAGCATATGTAAAGGGATTATTGACCTTCATGAAGGGAAGATTTGGGCCGAATCAGAGGGTGAAGGAAAAGGGTCGACATTCTCTTTCAGAGTCCCAATTTTTGGGGGGATGGAGGCTTTAAGCTAATATTATTGTACATTCGATCCTCACGTATTTTTTCAAACATTCAACTTAATTGTGGTAAATTATATATAATAATAAATAACGAAAGCGAGCATCTGTAATTGAAACACGGAATCGATAGACTTGGGATCCAAATGAGTGGCTCACTGAAATCCCGCCAGAGAAGAACTTGGTTCAAACGATTAGCGTGGATACTGACATTTATCTGGACCCTCGTCGTGTGTGGAGTGCTCTATGTTGATACTCTCGCTTTACGCGATGTAACACATGAACTTGTTTTGGTTGAAGCCCGTATTAATTTCCAGAAGGACCT
>JAZFSF010000364.1:0-3009 GCA_036446055.1 Bathyarchaeia archaeon
AAGGCCATGGCTGAATACATGGGTCGACCGTTCGATGAAGAGACATATAATAAACATTTTGAAGAGCGAAGGGAAAAGGGAGTTCTAGCGGGTCGATGGCTATCACGTGAAGGTTATACGGATAAGGGGAGTGGCCCTAATGAGGCGGCTACTATGTGTCTCTTCTTAGCCTCTGATGACGGAGACATAATGACGGGACAGGACCTCAACGTTGGCGGATATTGTATGTGGTAAAAACATAAATATCAATTCTCTTTTTTTCTGTGAATTTATTAGGTTAGAGCGAAAAAGTCAGGTTGTTTTAATCTATAGTTTTTAGCAAGTTATAATTATTTGACTCATCCGTCTATCTTTTCTTTATCAATCTATATTTTTGAAAGATGCAAAGTAAAGAAAAAAAGGTTTTAAAAAGAAAATCTAGAACCGTCGTATTCTTGAAAGCCAAGTGTCTCTTGATACGTGTTGTCATATCGTTCTCTTAAAGACTTTAACAGTCCTCAAGATGTTCAACTGTTCTCGTACACCATATTAACCGGTAATCATCACTTTTCGATATGTGTAAAGACGTGTATAATTATAATACCGAAATCTTATCTAGCGAAGGCTATTGATGCGGAACTTGCATAATTATCTTGAAGATATCCCGTGTGAGAAAACTTATAATGATCTTTCACGTAATATAATTAATTTGTATATTTACGAAAAACAACTGCAATATTCTAATTTTTTTGGGTGAAACATATGTCTAACAGATATAAAGAGAAGGTTGTAAACTGGGTTTCTGAGAATGAGAAACTTCTTGTTGAAGTCCACGATAAGATTTGGGGATGGGCGGAAGTAGGACTCTTGGAGTTCAAAACGGGGAAGCTTCTTGCAGATATCCTTGAAAAGAATGGCTTCGATGTAGAACGAGGAGTCGCTATGATGCCTTCTGCCTTCGTCGCCACATATGGTTCAGGTACACCTGTCATCGGCGCCATGGGGGAGCTGGATGCCCTTCCTGGAATCTCTCAGAAAGCTGTTCCTTATCGAGAACCCCTAGTTGAAGGCGGCGCAGGACATGGTTGTGGTCACAACTCATATGCGACGACGGCTCTCGGTGGCGTTCTGGCTGTAAAAACAGTGATGGAGACAAAGAATATCCCTGGAACCATAAAATATTTTGGATGCCCAGCGGAGGAAACCCTCGTTGGAAAAGTCTTCATGGTGAGAGACGGTGTTTTCAACGGTGTTGATGCGTGTTTGGGGCATCATCCAGGTTCGTCGAACACCGCAGGACTTGGTAGCGGTAACGCAATGAACTCTGTCAAGTTCGAATTCTTTGGCTCTGCAAGTCATGCGGCGGGTTCACCTGAGCAAGGTATAAGCGCCATGGACGCAGTGGAGCTTATGAATATAGGCGTTAATTATATGCGAGAACACATCGTTCAAGAAGCTCGGATGCACTACGTTGTCGAAGATGGGGGACATGAACCCAACGTAGTACCACCCTACGCCAGAAGCTGGTATTACGTTAGAGCTCCGGTACGCGACTTAGTGGATAGATACTACGAGAGAATTTTAAAGATTGCAGATGGCGCTGATTTAATGGTGGGAACAACCCACCGAGTGGAGTTCTTGACGGGCGTCCATAATGGAATGCCCAACCGTCCTCTAGCTGAATTAGTAGTAAAGAACATGAAAGAGATTGGTGCACCAACGTACAATGATGATGAGCTCAAGTTTGCAAAAGAGTTGGCGAAGTCAGTGCCTAGAGAACAAAAAATAGATAAATTGCGTAGATTAGAACAGTATAGACCCGGTGCAATGAAGCTTGTAGACGTCGATTTAGACACTAACATCTATGACCCTTTCGGTGAAGAAAGGAAGGGAGGCGGTGGGTCATCGGATGTAGCCGATGTCGCATGGAACATACCGACGCAACAATTCAATACTACTTACACTATTATCGGTGCTCCCGGCCACTCTTGGCAAAACGTAGCTTCATGTGGAACGAGCATAGGCCACAAGTCCACCATATTCGCTTCCAAGGTCATGTCGACCAGCATAATTGATTTACTTACAAAACCTGAGTTGCTGAAAAAGGTCAGAGACGACTGGAATGAGAGAATGAAAAACCTCGTCTATAAGTCTCCACTACCACCAGATCTGAAGCCCCCACTGCATCAGCTTAAGAAATAACTAACTATGAAAAGTAAACGGGATTATAGTTTGTAACATACTTCCTAAAACGTCATTATAGTGTATCCTTCACTTACACATTGAGAAGTGTAAACGGATGCATGTACTAGCTTGATTCCTAAAACTTTAGATTCCTCCTCAAGACTGATTTGTTTGACAATGGAAACACAGGTTGCTACTTCCACACTGGCATCCGTTAATGCATTAATCCTTTCTTTGAATTTTTCGTAGTAAGGCATTTTAGGGTTAACGATTGAACATCCAAGACCGAAAAGCAACACCTTGACATCATCAACTAATTTTTCGCCATAAGGGTGTCTATATGAATTAAGAGCTAAACGTAGACCCCATTGAACCTTATACTGATCGTCACCACTCAAAATCACGACAAGAAGTTTACCACACATGAAATCACATTTCACTACTAGTACTGTTAAGACATTTAAACAGAACCCCTGTAAAATCAAATGTGCTTTTCACTAGAAAGAATAGCGTTTGAATAAAAGCTTGTTAATAGCGAAGTCAAAGATAGTCGACCGCTACATAAAAGAAAGTAATAACCAGCTAGCTTAGAATGAAAAAATTCCAATCTCGAGTAACTAAACATGTCTGAGTTGAACGATGCCGAAAAAAGTTTGTATAGATTTTAGTCATTAGTCTCCAAGAAATGTTAAAAGAAGCAAAGTCAGCTAGCCAGCTATCCCAATTAAGACCTACAAGGGTGTATTTCTCTTGAGGTATCCCTATCAATAAAAGATTACTGTAACCAGAGCATTACGCTCTAAAAATCACACTCTAAAAGTTATGGAAGACTAATGATTAGTCCCT
>JAZFSF010000365.1:0-2691 GCA_036446055.1 Bathyarchaeia archaeon
GAAATACCAATGAATCAGCAATAGACAGATCAAGCGCACCGTCCCGACTCATTAGAGCATCGCCCGCCGTGATGTCTGTTATTAAACCGTCTTCATCTTCTTGGAACTTTAAGTCTTTCAAGGGATCTATAAGCATGTAGGCATTGTTCGCCAACTCTTCACCAAGATATACTTTGGTGACTCCTGATAAGTTATGTATGTACTTATCCATTATAGTGACCGCCTGAAGTATAAGATCAACATCACGTCTTTGGCATTCCTGCCATCATCAATGTATTTGATATAGATTTGGTCACCTTCCGAGAAGGACTGGCTTATGGTTGCATCTGAGAAAAACTGGGTATTAGTTTTTGATATATCAAAGAAGGCAGCGCCTCCTGTGGTGTTCTTTCTGAATTCTAATGTGTAATCAGCTCCCGATCTTCTATTTGAAAATGTGAACTCTTCAACCACACAATCGAATGGAAATATAATAGGCGTTGTGTCCCCTGGTATTGTGTTCAGATAACCGATAAAAGTATTGCCTGAGATAACTCCATTATAAGAAAGCGTCAGAGTAAATCTTGGTAACCCAAGAGCTTCGGTCCTCGCCTCTATGATTCCATCTCTTGCATTTTCTGAAGTAAAAGGAGGGACTACTGGAGTGCCCGCAGTGTCTTCAGTACCATCAAACTGCGTCTGCGCCGCGTTTTGAGTCCTACCGAATATGATACTATCACTCATTAAGGCTTCCTATTAATTACTATGTCAAAGTCTACGTCTACAGAGCCCGCCCGTTTGATTTTGATTTGCTTAAGATCCCCTTTGGGTGACCAACCCACGAAAGAACCAGATTTCAAGGTTGAATAAGTAGTGCCACCATCAAATGAATACTGAAGATCAAAGTCCTTCTTGGTTTCTAAGTTTGATATAAGCGCCAGTGTAATATCGTTACCTGCCACAGTTGGGAAGTCCGTAGGGGTCGCAGTTGCTGTCCCAGGAAGGTGGATAGTACTGCCAGATGTATCGGGGACTGTTGTGGTTGGAATCGGATCACTTGGGTCTTGGACAATCGTAGTGCGTAGGACTTTCTTGCCATCAACCGTTGAGTTTTCAACTGTCCCACCTATCTGAGGGATAAGGCTCATAAGCCACCTCTTTCAAGACCGAAAGAATCTAAAACAAAAAGCTCTTCGTCTGTTAGGTCTGATGGATCTTTCCAATCTTTAATATCTCCATAGAACCATATTTCTCTCTTCCCATCGGAGAGTTCATTGGCAGGAAGTCCATAGTTGTATTTGGTTTGATTAAGAACATTGTTTAAATAGCAAAGACGGAACAAACCTCTAAGGTCATCAGCCACTAGGGCGATAGGGATAAGCTCTAAATTAGCACCGAAGTCAGCCATAATTAAAAAAGGGGCTCCCGAAGGAGCCCCACCCTATTAAGCTGGGTTGTACTCGTATAGTCTTGGGTTTGTCGCAGCAGTGGTCTGCGCACCATAAAGATGCGTGATAGTGTAATCAGTTTTCTGATTAAGCACTTGTTCTTGCTGCTCGAATTCTACAGCTCTCTGGCGAGCAAAAGCTATCGATTCCATTCCAGATGCCAAGAAACCATCATCTGCTAGAGATGAGGAACTTGACTCAAAAATGTCAAATCCGTAAATCGATACGATTGACGCTTTTTTAAGAGGCTCAGAAGAACCATACTCATTGGCACGGATCACGTTATTGTTAGCGAGCAATAGATCGTAAATGAAACCAGGAGAAGCGGCGATTGATCGTCCTTCTTTAGGAACATTATCTTCGTCGAATTGCTTTCCAGCCCTACGGATGGCATCCAAACCGTCCGACGCAGCCGTAACGTCTGAAGTCTTAGCGTTTGCAACACCCTCTGCCAATACGAAGTCATCTAAACCAGCAGCCAAGGTGCGAACACCATTTTCTACTGTTCTAGAAACTAACTGGATCTTAGATTGAAGGCTTGCCCTTTTCGTAATTGAAAACGGGATGGACTTATGCTGGTTCAGCAATAGTGATTGGGAGCTTGGCGTGATTGTCTGCGGAGTCATCGCAACGCCTGTCTCTGAAACAGTTTGCTCAGCAAGTTCTGCTAAGACAAACATATCCAACTGGTCCATTCCTGGGCGGACCTCACTTGATCGGTCCCAGATTCCTGGCATTGCCAATGCCACTGAATTTTGCAAAAGTGTTCGTGTTGTCATTGCAGAAACAACCGCTTCGATAGTTGCGGCGATGTCTGCGATTCCTGTGTCAGCCATGATTTATCTCCTTAAAGAATTTTAGCTAATTGTGTCTTTAAGACAGCCATGGGGTCCTCGTTAATAAGTTCCTCAACTGTCTTTTCTTTTTCTACAGCCGAGCCAGGTCTTCCAGTCTCCATACCAGGGACAGTGGACTTAAATAATCCAGGATTTGACTTTCGAAGTTCTTCGACTGCCACATCTACGCCTTGCCATTTTTTAGCTTCCTTATCGAAGCCTAGAACGTCTCGCTTTTTAGTCTTCACCGCTGCGAGCAAAATATCGGTGTCTTCGGCGTCCTTTCCAAACTTAGCGACCTCAAATTGTAATGCTGTTTCGAGTGAGTTTTTCTTTGAATCGATTAACTCATCCTTTAACGCACCGATCTCTTGCTGGGACTTTTCCCATAGAACTTTGAAGTCGTTCTTTTCTGCTAAAACCTGAGT
>JAZFSF010000366.1:0-5635 GCA_036446055.1 Bathyarchaeia archaeon
CGAACGGCATTTTAGTCTCTGAAGTGGTATTTGGTGGCCCAGCAGGCACCGCAGGAGTACAGGGAAACGATGTGATTGTGGGCGTGGGTGGTGTGAGAGTCAGGGATTTCAACGATCTGTCACTGTATCTTGAACGAAACACACAACCTGGCGACACAGCAATCATGACCATAATCAGAAATCAGCAGAAACTATATTTGCACGTCGTGATAGGTGAACGTCCCCAACAATAGGCGAATTTCCTCAACATTCGTGATTTAGAATCAAACTCTAGACGCCGAAGGATATCTGAGACACCTCAGATAGAAACCATGACTAAAGCTCTAAACAAGGTTATTTCGATGTAACTCTGCCAGCGAGTTAGCTAGCTAAGGTTGGGGGAATAATTTCCATACCTCGATAGAAAGCTAAAAAAAAGGCGTTGAAATGATGTTCAAGAAAATACTAATGATTCGATAGAGATCTCGAATATTTGTGTTGAGAAGACGGACTTACTTTATTATTTCAATGATCTTCTTTCGACTCGTTACACCCCTGACAATTCGTACTCGACCCTCAAATTGTCTTGAGAGAAGCTTTAACAGAGCTGCATTAGCTTTTCCCTGTTTTGGAGGCTCCTTTACCATGACCACATAATCGTTGTCCCCGATCTTTTCCACTCTACTCTCACGGGCGTTGGTCTTCACCTTGACGCTTATCCTCAATGCACAAATCCCCTTTCAAATTTACAATACAATTACGGAAAACGGAGGTTCCACCCAAGTATTTCCTAATCGTCCGTGTTATTAGAGCTAAAGTACACTAATAAATTGAGTGGATAACATAATGCTTTACATTGGTATCGTAAAAATCATATCCGGTTTTTAATAAGAATGATGATGAGGGATTAAGCTAGCGAACTTAAAAAAAAGATTGAGTTTGGAGCTACCTTTTGGTCAAAAACTTTTTTCATGGACGTATAGAATTTTTAATAATCTTAAACTTATTGAGAAAATATACTGAAGATTTAGCTAGCTAATTATTGTCTGCTACCTCTTTGTATTCGTTTGTTTATATCTCCGTTGAGTCTATCAAGCCCTGGATCTTGTGGGCGAATTCGCTTTTAGTGATGGTTGCGACGTGTAGTCCCTTGCGCTTTTCATTCTTTTTCATAAATATGGGAAGACACCTGATCGTTAGAAGTGGAGGTAGGAGTCCTGTAAGCCATTTCCACGTGTTTTGCAGTCGGCTACAATGTTTTGCATCATTTTCGAGGAAGACAAGTATAAAGAAGGGTTGAATTTTCTCTTGTAAGGCATAATCTATACAGCAAGTGAGGTGACCGATTATGTGGTTCATTTCCCATCGGGTCTCAGCTTCAACAAATGCGATAAGTTTGTGGTCGTTGAACCACATGGAGTCGATTTGAAAGAGTTTTCCACGCGTTTTACGTCGTGTCTCGCTTTTAACTGTAAAACCTAACGTTTTCCCTGCTTCATCGATCCATTCAACTAACCTACCATGCGTAAAGTATGGAATGGCTCTCAGCCCTCCTCAACGCCAGTATTTAGTTTCTTCATCATTAATAAACAAGCGGTGAACCAGCACCGAACTCCTACGGTTCTATTGTATAAAGTCTTATGCGTAACTATGGAACGATGTTCTACACAGGTCTCTAGAAAAGTTGATAAGAACGCGCAAGAAGAGAATGTTACCTTACACGGATCGGTTGTGTGGTTGACAGTGTATAAACGGATAGGCATTATCGGTGGTTTAAGTCCGGAATCGACTACTCTTTATTATCAACACATTATTCGAAGATATTATGAGGTATTTGGCACTCATAGTTATCCAGAGATTATAATCTACAGTGTCAATTTTCAACAGTATATTACTTGGGCTTATGAAGAACAATGGCCCGCAGTAACTGAAGCGCTGCTGGACCTTCTGACGCGTTTGCAACAAGCGGGAGCTGACTTTGCCGTCATTGCCTGCAACACTTTACACGTTGTATTCGATCAGGTTCAACGCAGCTCTCCAATTCCCCTCCTCAGCATCATCGATGCAACAGCGGAAAAGATAATAAAAGAAGGCATCGACACAGTGGGGCTTCTGGGAACATCGTTCACAATGGAACACAAATTTTATCGGGACGGCCTCGCTCGACATGGAATAGGTGTTCTCACTCCGAATAAAACAAGTCGCGAATACCTCGACAAGATTATCCTCGACGAGTTATCTATTGGCATCATCAATTCTGAAACTCGTACCAAGGCACTGACTATCATTGATGAGCTGGTCACTGAAGGCGCTAAAGGCATCGTTCTGGGCTGCACTGAACTCCCCCTGCTACTAACGAACCATCCAAACTCCATGTTATTCGATACCGCCTCTATACACGCTGAAAAGACGCTGCAATATGCAGTGAGGACGCTGGATTAACTCGAAAACACCATTAAGTCAAAATTAGAGAGAGATCATTAGATACAACAGTTTCCACTCAACAAAATCCTAAGCCCTTTTTTGTACGCAAGTCCTTGTTGCATATCTCGTTTTCGCCAAGGATCTTTTGCACCAGCTTTATATCCATATTCTTCGAGGCTAGACTCACTCCCTAATCGAAGGCAAACTCGTGACACCACTTCGCTTTTTGACTTCATCACGGGAATTGAATCGGTTGATTGCAATTCTGCAAAGAATCTCATCACTAAAAAAATAAGTTAGTTCAATCTCTCCACAGATATTGACCTCTTTTCTCTTTAAGCCAGAGTTCAGAGATGCGGGGTCATGATTGAATTTTTTAAATAGATTACGACTGGTATTTCTGTCTTCACTGTGTCCACTGATGAGTTTACAAGGGAAGCATCTTTGTGCTCTCTGGTTTGATACTGGTAGTTAGTGGTGTTCTTGAAAGATCTCACCAAAGACGCTGCAAAAGTAATCGCAGGCTTCGTTCAATCCCTCTCGACCCGGCTCTGTTAAAGTGTATATGGTTGATCGCCCCTTTCGTTCCATGTCCACGAGACCTTTTAACCGTAGCTCTTTGAGGGCGGGGTATATTGTTCCCGGGGTTGGCTTGGTTCCTCGCCTCTTCCCTAACTCTACTGAGAGCTCCTGCCCATTCATTGGTTCCTTCGAGAGGAGCCATAGGATGTAAAAGGACAGCATGCCCCGCATATCACAGCAGCTGGGAACCGGTGGACAACAGTCGTTTGCCATAACGAATTATAGGGCATCCGATACATTTATATGTTGCCCAGATGAAGTATAGGACATCCGATAATTGTGGTGAGTTACATGCAAGAAAAAGAAGTAAAGGAATACGTGAAAAAGAGATACGGAGGAATAGCAAAGGCTGAATCATCATGTTGCACCCCTTCAAGTTGCAGATCTTCGTGCTGTGCACCATCCACGACAAACGTCGATTTACGGATAGGCTACTCTGAAGAAGATGTGAAGAATATCCCTGAAGCCGCAAGCATGGGCTTAGGCTGTGGGAACCCCGTTGCCTTAGCTGGCTTGAAGACAGGAGAAACCGTTTTAGATCTCGGTTCCGGCGGCGGAATCGATGTCTTTCTCGCAGCCCAAAAAGTGGGGTCAACCGGAAAAGTAATCGGAGTGGACATGACCCAAGAAATGATCGGTAGAGCCAGAGGTATTGCAGCAAAATATGACTACACAAACGTTGAGTTTAAACTGGGAGAAATCGAGGATCTGCCTATTGACGACTCGTCCATAGATGTTGTCATCAGTAATTGTGTAATCAATCTATCGCCGGACAAGGACAAAGTCTTTCATGAGGTCTACCGCGTCTTAGCACCCACAGGAAGACTGTTAGTCTCTGACATCGTTACAGAAGGCGAATTACCCGAAGCAGTCAAAAAAAGTTTTACTGCTTGGGCCAGCTGCGTCGCAGGAGCCCTCGAAAAACGCCAATATCTCGACACCATTCAACGAGCAGGATTCAAACACGTGAACATCGTGAACGAATCAACCTATGACATCGATGTCTCCGAGGAATTAAAAGGAAAAATCACCAGCATTCAAGTCGAAGCAACAAAGAATTAATCGGCACACTGATGATTGAAGCGCTAAGCCAGATAGCGAGACGGATTCGAAGTTTCACATGGTGGCTAATTATCTCCGAGAACCAATTATAGAGTATCCACGTCGCTTAGAAAGGCATATTTCGTTCACGGGGTGATTTGGAAGCCTCCAAGAACCGCGGTGTTTCATGTCAAACTAGCCATCAAGACTTTCCACTTCCTATCTGAAGCCTTTGCTGAGTTTCGTCTGTAGGATACCTGTCTTTCCCCCCTCAATGAGGGGAGTTGACCGAATAAAACACTACTGCAGTGTTCATCGGGATTTGGTTGGCTATTTGTGGATTAGCTTTATATGTCGTACAACCTATTTTTTATTTGGGTGACATACGTGAATATTGTTAATACCCGTGAGTCTATTATTGAGTTAACGCGGTTAAATCCCTTTGAACGTTTTCCAGATGGTAGGCCACGAGTTTCCGATGACCTGCTTGAACGCATGAAGCTGGTTACAACGGAAGAGGCCTGGGGGGTCATGAGAAAGGAGGGATACCCGCTTCAGTTTGAGGGCGACTGGTTTTGTACACATCCCGGGAAAATATTGGTTGGGCGGGCTGTGACTGCTATGATGGTACCGCGGCGACCCGACTTTAACGAACTTGTGGAAGAAACCGGGAAAAAAGAAGGCCGTGTTGGCGGCCAGAATTCTTGGGTGATTGACACACTCGTTCCGGGTGATGTCATGGTCGTTGATTTGTTTGGTAAGATTAAAAACGGAACCTTCGTTGGCGACAATCTATCCACGTCGCTTCAGGCCCACACGAAGGCAGGGGCCGTCATTGAAGGTGGCATACGTGACTTTCAAGGCGTGTCCGAATTGACTGATCTGGCCATCTTCTGCCGTGGCGTCCACCCCACAGCCATCGCCGACACTACCCTCGCCGGAATCAATATACCCATTCGCATCGGTGAAACCACGGTGCTTCCAGGGGATGTGGTGCTTGGGACGCCCACGGGAGTGACCTTTATTCCACCGCATTTAGTACAGCGGGTTGTGGAGCAGTCCGAAGACATTCGTTTGCGTGACCGGTTTGGTAAGCAACGGCTCAAAGAAGGACGATACACTCCCGGGGAAATTGACCGGAAATGGGCTGCTGAGATTGAAAGTGACTTCAAAGAGTGGTTGAAAACAACAAGTATGAACGTTAACTAGAATGAGCTACGAAAATAATTGATTTGATTATACATGGGGAATCGTGTTCTAATATGAAAATCGTTGATGTAAAAGCGATGACCCTTCAGATGAATGGTTGGCGATATCCCATTGTTCAGATTGAGACCGATGAGGGAATATTGGGGTTAGGCGAAGGACGAGATGGATCAGATAAACGCCTTCTTTTGGAGTTGAAGCGATTCCTTGTCGGCGAAGACCCTACTAATGTCGAGCGACTCTTCCAAAAGATACGACGAAGAGGGGGACGAGGAGCCACAGGTCGTCAAGGCGGTGGCGTGAGCGGCGTTGAGATGGCTCTTTGGGACATCGCTGGAAAGGCTGCAGGGGTACCTGTTTACAAGCTCATCGGTGGGAAACGTCGAGATAAGGTCAGAGTGTA
>JAZFSF010000367.1:0-2474 GCA_036446055.1 Bathyarchaeia archaeon
ATGGATGAATCATGATGTGGAGACTGAGATCAGCTCTGGCGTAGTCCCTTTCCGATATCGACGGAAGAGCTACGTACACGCGACCCAGTGGACGATTGGGCTTGAGCTTGCACTTCTCATACGAAGCCCTTGGAAGGTCTTTTTAACAACAGATCATCCTAATGCCGCTCCCTTTACAACGTATCCACAGATTATTTCTTGGTTGATGAGTAAACCTGCGCGAGAGAGAATTCTGAAGAAGGTTAATCGAAAAACCAGGAAGAGATGTATCCTCGCCACAATCGAACGGGAATACGATCTCTCTGAAATAGCCATAGCGACGAGGGCTGGAACCGCAAAGGCATTAGGATTGACGTGGAAGGGGCATTTAGGAGTGGATGCCGATGCTGACGTCGCGGTGTATGCTTTGAATCCCAGACGACTCAATCCTTCAAAAGAGTATGAATTGATCGAAAAAGCCTTTGAACGTACTGCATACACGATTCAGGGTGGTGAAGTCGTGTCTCGGAGGGGAGAGGTCGTGAAGTCCGTTCTGGGACAAACCTACTGGGCTGACGTGAAGACTTTGGAGCCCAATGAAGCGAGTTCTGAATTCAAACAGCGGTTCAAAGATTACTGGACGGTTCAATACGAAAACTATCCAATACCTGAAAACTATTTACATTCCTCAAAACCCGTTCCCGTCAAGGCAGAGGTATAGATATATGATTACTCTAACGCAAAAGCATCGTTTTAGAGTCCCCATTCACGCAGAGAATATCACACCAGACATCTTCGAGACGAAGACTATTGATGAAATAAAAATATTACCCGTGTTTGAAGGAAATCGTAGACGAGTTATTGCTGATCTTTTTAAAGTCGATGATGATTCGTCCAACGAAGACAGGACTATTCACTTGGTGGGCGATCTCACGAAACTCAAGAAGATTGGGGCAAAAATGTCCCTTGGCCAAATAGTTGTGGACGGAAGCGTGGGCATGAGGCTCGGTGAAGGCATGAGAGGCGGTACTATAACTGTTAAGGGTAATGCCGATTCATGGGTTGGGACCATGATGAAAGGAGGCCTGATCGAGGTTCTTGGAAACGCAGGAGACTACATCGGTGCTTCTTATCGAGGAAGCACGGAAGGCATGAAGAAAGGAACCATAGTTGTCCATGGAGACGCTGGAAGCGACGTAGGATGCTTCATGAAGAATGGCTTCATCAAGGTGCTTGGGAACATTGGATCATTCGCTGGTATAAATATGCGCGATGGAACAATTCTGGTGATAGGAAACTCCGAGGGGCGCCTTGGCGCTCAAATGCGCGGAGGAAAAATCGTCGTGCTGGGTCATGTCCCGTCTATCCTTCCAACATTCACAATTAACAGCATTAGACGACGAGCTAGAGTAGGAAACGAACGAGTTTCAGGCCCCTTCTACATGTACAATGGGGACCTAGCAGAGATGGGCGAGGGTAGACTCTACGTCTCCAAAGCCAAGAACCCTCACCTTAAAGTCTACGAGAGATATCTACCGTCTTAGATGGAGAAAAAGCTTTGTCCACCTTAAAGGTAAATCAACAAGCTCTCAAGCTCGTGGCAAAACTTATCGAAGAGCCCGAAAAATATAACGTAAACATCATCCCCACAAAAGAGGGCCCTACTATTATCGATGCTGGTGTCGAGGCGAAGGGAGGCTATCTGGCTGGTAAATTAGTGACTGAGATCTGTTTGGGGGGATATAGCACCGTTGACTTTTACTCAAGACCATATGGTGACTTGATGCTTCCCTCTATTCAAGTGTACACCGATCACCCCGTTGTTGCAACTCTTGGTTCCCAGTATGCTGGTTGGAGGATTAGGATTGGAGATTACAATGCGATTGGCTCAGGGCCAGCTCGAGCACTATCCTTGAAGCCCAAGGAATTGTATGATAAGATCGGGTATAGAGATCATTCGGAACGTACAGTCATATTCTTAGAGACTTCTGAACTGCCGAACGGTCAAATAGGAGAATATATTGCAGGTGAATGTGGGGTAAGAAGTGATGGGTTGTACATTATTGTAGCACCAACCGCGAGTCTCGTTGGATCAATTCAGGTTTCAGGGCGAATCGTTGAGACCGGTCTTCACAAATTATTAGAAATGGGTTATAACCTCAAAAACGTTCTGTCGGGATTGGGCGTAGCCCCCATCGCGCCTGTTCACCCAAAGTTTACCAAGGCAATGGGCCGTACCAATGATATGATTCTTTATGGGGGCATAGTATATCTTGAGGTAGAGGACGATGACGAAGAGAAATTAAAGAAATTTGTGGATGACGCTCCTTCATCATCGTCCAAGGATTATGGAAGATCCTTCATCGAAATCTTCAAGACCGCAGGATACGATTTTTACAAGATTGATCCCGCTCTCTTCGCTCCCGCAGTCGTGATAATAAATAATGTAGCCACAGGTCGCTTATTCAGAGCTGGAAGGGTCGACGTGAACTTGA
>JAZFSF010000368.1:0-4892 GCA_036446055.1 Bathyarchaeia archaeon
TGTTTTTGTCAATGATTCCGAAACCTGCTTTTTGATACATCCTCATTACGTCTCGAGTTACTTCACCGATTACTCTTTTTTCACCTTTATAAAGCGACTCATAGGGGGGAGGCGGCCCATATCCTCTTTTTATTCCTCTTAACAACCTAGTAAATTCAATGGTTAATCTCTGGGCGAGCTCTTTGAGATCTGATGTTTTCAGTGTTTCTCTGAGATTCCTGATGCTTTTCACAAGCACTCCATCAACGCTTTGATCAATTTCATTTATTTTTGATGTTAGTTTTGCAAGAAAGTCTTCATCTGGCTTTAAATAAAGTTCACTCAAGAACGAGTAGAATCGACTTCTATTTTCTGAGTAAAGAGCAAGGATATTTCTGTCCAAGTTGAACAACTCTAAAAATGAAGGGAAAAGTAAAGATCAATTATTTTCTTTACCATTGAATACCATACAGCTCGTTGGCTGTTCCCCCTGCTCTGTGGCACGACATACATATTGCCCGGTCAACTACTCCTGGAGAGTCTCGTAAATCCGGTTCTTTATATTTTCGTTGATATAAGAAGTCTTCAGAATATTCATCATCTATGTGGCATGCTTCTTCAGACAGTCCAAGAATGTCTGAATGAATCACATGATATCGTGCAGTAGGAGCCATAGAATAATCAGTTCCAACATCGATTGTGCCATTTCTGATCATCTCAGCCAGAACCGATATGGTTACAGGTTCTATGACAGGTTTCTCTACGATCATAGGTGGGATCCCTAAAAAGTACCAAGCTATCGGTGCCGCAATAACACATGCCGCTATGAGTATAACGATGGCTCCTGTGGAAGTTAAACCTCTTTTATTTTTGAAGCTTTTCATTTTTCTAGCCCTCCAGTACATAGTAAACTTGTGGTTTCGTTCCATATTCCTTTTTTAGCTGTGATGCTCTTTTCTCTACGATCAATCTTGAGATTTCACTGTTTGGATCATCTAGATCACCGAAAAACCTTGCTCTAACAGGGCAAACGACAACACATGCAGGAGTGCTTTCTTGATCAGAACCAGGTTGTTTACCGTCATCTTTTGCTTTTTCAATCCTATGCAAACATAACGTGCATTTTTCGGCTTTATTAGCCTTCTTTCTATGCACTGGATGCTTGTTTTCGTCAGCTACGTTTTCGTATGGTGTCGATCCTTCAGGATACAGCTTATTTATTTCACTGATATAGTTGATGGCTCCATAAGGACAAGCGGCTATGCAGTATCTGCATCCAATACACTTGTCGTAGTCTATGAAAACTATTCCTTCCTCATTTTTCGTTATCGCTTCTGCACCAACGACGTCACAAGCTTTTTTACAGGCTGGATTTTCGCAGTGCATACAGTTCATGGGCACGAATGTTCTTCTCACGTGAGGGTATTTACCGATTTCTCGTTCTACAACGAAAAGCCAAGGGTTATTTGGTTGATAGTAGTTCTCAACCATACAAGCGGCTACACATGATCGGCATCCCATACATCTTTTATTATCCATTAAAAGTCCGTATTTAACCATATGTCTTCACCTTATACTTTGTAAACATAAACTTTAGTGTCGTTGAAAGAATTCATTCCTGCGATAATGTCGGGGTGGAGTTCGATGACCTGGTTGATCCAAGTCCCTTTTTTAGCATATTCCGGAAGACCGTTACTCCATTGACCGTAATGGTATGATACGCCAACGGTATCGGGTCTAATCCCCTCGGTCAATCGCGCTGTAGCAATTACACTTGAAATAGTTGATTGAATATTGACAGAGTCACCATCTTCTATTCCTAGAGATTGAGCTGCTACCGGATTTATCCAGACGCTGTTTTCCCTTGTATTGTGAGTGACATCTTTTAAGAGTGGATTTGTAGAAGTGTTTCCACTTTGGTTTCTATACATTCTCTTGAAGGTGACCAAGTAGAACGGGGTTTCTTCGGACTTGTGTGGTATCGGAGTTGCGTGGTTTATTAATGGTATGGGTGAAAGAGCTGCTTTGTAATATGGGAGGTCTATATTACTGATAGCATTCGCATTTACAGTGTCTTCGATGTTTTCATATGTTAACGGTAATTCGTCACAGTAAAAATGCATTTTAGGTTTATCTTTACCTTTGAATTTAGTTTCTACTCCTTTCATATAGGTGTCTTGAACACTAAGCTTCTTTCCATAGAAGCCATGTTCAATGGCGTAATCGAAGTCATGTCCAGTATCATGGACCCAGATTGCTTCAACAGCTTCTCTTGCAGAGTAATCTCTTCCGGTTTCAAGAGATATCTTCCATTGGCTGTTTATCTGTGTGATATATTCGTCTCTTATACCTAACCGTTTGGCAAGCTCCCAGAGTATAGAATATCCGTCGTGGGGAATATTGTAAACGTTTGCCACTGGCTGTCTTATCGCATAATGTTTCGTCGATATCGTGAATCTTGTTGGCGCATAATGCCATGATTCTAAATAAGTTAGATCTGGAAGAACGATATCGGCCATCCACGCCATCTCGGACATAACGATATCTATCACAACGGAGTAGATTTTCTTGTAACCTTCGATCTGTTTTAACCCGTCAGATGCAGAAAAAAGCCGATTAGACGCGTAAACAATCTGCATTTCTGGCACGTATTCTAACCCGTATTTTTGAGGATCTAAGAGTGTTAACGCGACCTGTTGAGACACGTTGTGTGTTGCGTGAGGGAAATAAACGCTTTTTTGGAGGTCAACGTTCTGAGGTGGATACTCAGCTGGCCAAGCCTCCATGTAGCTAGGAGTTTTATAAACAGAGTGTAAAACGAATCCTCCGACTGCATCGATGTTACCTACAATCATCTGAACAATTAAATGGGCTCTACTGGTCTGAACCCCATATTCTTTTGCACTGAGACCTCGAAAAGTGTGCATGGCTACGGGCCTATATCTCAGAGTTTCTCCATCAATCACTATAGTCGAACCTATCTTCGCTTTACTCCCAAACTCGATCGCAAGCCTGTTAATTGTTTCGGCGGGAACACCACAAATAGTTTCCGCGTATTCAGGGGTGATATCCACAACGCTGTCAGCGAAAACCTGAAAAGCCGTTTTATACGTACTGCTATCTACCTGATAGCTTCCAGTCAAAGCGGGTTCAATGGCGTCTACAAGAGTGGTTGCCGCAGAACTGTTTACATCCCAAACAAGAGGGTTGCCGCTGCCATCTTTCAATACCTTTCCATCTTCTCCCACAAGGTAAGTCGAATTAGTATATTCAACCAGAAAATCTTCGTCAACATAGTTATTATTAATCAACACGTTAGCCATGGCAAGGAGAAACACCACATCTTTTCCAGGCCTCATTGGAACCCATTCATCAGCTTTTCCCGCTAAATTGGAAAGCCTTGGTTCAATAACAACGAGTTTTAGACCGCGTTCTTTGGCATCGGTCACAGTGTGATCCAACCATCTTGACCACTGTCCTGCTTCGAAATAGTTGCAACCAAAATTAAGGAGCAAATCACAACGTTCTAAATCGGGTAAGTGTGCGTGATAACCCCAAGTTAATTCGTCTGCAACGTGTCTTGCAGCTTCGCACACCGTTGTCCTATGCACTAGATTTGGAGTACCATAAGCCTTCACAAATGCTTTAGGAAACTTGTCACCGATTAAGTACTTTCCATGGGCATGTTGCCAGATGAACTTCCTCGGGTCTTCCGATCTGATGGTGGCAAGCTTATCAACTATTGTAGTGAAAGCTTCTTCCCAGGTTATCTCAACCCACGCTGGATCTTCGTTAGGACCCTTATTAGGATTGGTTCTCTTTAAAGGCGCTTTTATTCGATAGGGATTATAAGTGTTAAAGACTCCAGAAACACCTTTCGGGCATATTCCCCAATTGTAATAATCGGCCCTTTCCTCGTCTGGATAAACGGCTCGAATCACTCCGTCGACCATTTTCACTTTTATTCCACAAAAGTTGACGCAGTGAACACAGGTCGATTTAACAAAACTTGTTGTGCCTTCAGAGAAGCTTACTTGACTCATTGAGTCTTTTGAGAAGTTGGACTCAGTTAAAACCTTGATTATCGTGGGTGAAATTGCAGCTACAACGCCGATCTCTCCCATTCGTTTAACGAATTCTCTTCTGTCCATTTGTAATGCCCACCAGTAACGTGTTTTTTTTATGTTCTATGTGGTTAAAAAAGATTTAGTTTACATGATTGACTGGATTTTACATATAGATTTAATAAATATATATAGGTATACATTTTGTATATAACTTAACTGTAACTAAAACATAATAGTAAGAGTAAAGCATTCTAAGTAAAAATATTTACCGAAAACAATAAAGAATAAAAGTTAGCTGGCCGATTATCGAACTGATTAGTTTGAAGCCCACAGCTAAATCGATACGTCGACGAGATCAAAGACGAAGTTTTAAATTGACTTCGTATCAAGAGGCTTTAAACCGCGTATTGAATTTACTTAAAAACGATGTTCCATCTTGTGAAGAAATATATTCGAATGATGCTGTCGGCCGTGTTCTTGCTCAAGATATTATTTCAGAAAAAAATATCCCTAAAAGAGATAAAGCGGTCTACGATGGATACTTAATTCATTCCGAAGACACTAAGAACGCGTCTAACGAGAATCCCGTGTTCTTAAAGGTAAAGGGCAGAATCTTTCCTGAAGATGAACCCCTAGAAACCTCACGAGGTCAAGCCATTTTTACGGCTACTGGAGGACCCATCCCTAACGGCGATTATGCCTTAATAAAAGTTGAAAACACACGCGATGTAGACGATGATACGATCGAAATAAGACTTCCCTTGAAATCTAGAGAGAACATTGCAGTCACTGGAGAAGATGTAAAGAAAGGAGCTGCCATGTTTGATCGAGGACATGTCGTCAGGC
>JAZFSF010000369.1:0-2279 GCA_036446055.1 Bathyarchaeia archaeon
ATCATCTTTTTGGATCGCATAAATGGAGATAACCCCACACCTGCTCTAGGTGATATTGAGAGCACCAACCCCTGCGGCGAACAACAACTGCTCCCCTTCGAGTCCTGTAACCTTGGATCTATCAACCTAGCCCGCATGGTCATCCACGAAAAGGATAAAGCAACCATCGACTGGAACAAACTCCTCGACACCGTCCACAAAGCCATTCACTTCCTGGACAATGTAATCGCCATGAACAAGTACCCCCTACCAGAAGTGGAGGAAAAGACGAAGGGAAACCGTAAAGTTGGACTTGGCGTGATGGGATTTGCCGACCTCCTAAATCAGATAGGTGTTCCATACAACAGCGAAGAAGCTGTGAACGTAGCAGACGAAGTAATGAGTTTCATCAATAAAGAGGCAAGAACGGCCTCAGTTGCTTTGGCCGAGAAACGGGGGAGCTTCCCAAATTTCCAAGGAAGCCTCTGGGATAAACGTGGATACGAAATGATCCGCAATGCCACCCTCACAACCATCGCGCCTACGGGCACCATCAGCATCATCACAGGGACCAGCAGCGGCATTGAGCCCCTATTCGCCATATCATACATGAGAAACGTGATGGGCACTGAGTTTCTAGAAGTTGATCCCTATTTCAAGGAGACTGCCAAGAAACGTGGATTCTTCAGCAAAGAACTGATGGTGAAAATCGCCCGAAGCGGTTCCATACAAGGAATCGAAGAGATACCAGAAGATGTGCGGAGGGTCTTTGTTACAAGTCACGATATCGCACCCGAATGGCACATTCGCATACAAGCCGCATTCCAACGCCACGTTGACAACGCAGTATCAAAAACAGTTAACCTGCCAAACGAAGCGACCCTCGAAGACATCAGGAGGATATACTTCATGGCTTATGAGCAGGGTTGCAAGGGCATAACGGTGTATAGATATGGAAGCAAATCTGAACAGGTTTTAAATATTATACCCGTACCCGGAGAAGACAAAGTTACTGTTAGCTCGGAATTCGCACCGGGCTGCCGCCTTGATGGTGAGTGTTCATATTGAGAATTCCTTGAGTTAACTCTAACACCCCTATTCCAACTCGTAAACATTTCTAACTGGCCAAGAACGCCAAAGCTTGTAATTAGGCGACTGGTTAGTTTTATTAATCTATTTAGAATTATCTGTTAAAAAATTGTTTTCGAAACATATTTAAAATGAATATAGAACATGGACTCTAAGAGAGGTTTCGGAGTTCGTTAGATAACCGAAGAGTGTTCTAGTTGACTGAAGGGGTGTAAATGGCGTCAAGACCACATGTAAAGATAGTTAAATCATCAGGAGATTTGACAATCTTTGATCCAAATGTAATACGGGCTGAATGCGTTGAAGCCGGTATCGATTCATGGACCGCTAATGACGCTGCCCTAGAAGTAATGGAAAGTGTCTACGACGGAATAAGCACTACGGACATCCAAGTAACCTTGGAGAAGGTATTAGCTGAGAAAAGCCCTGGAGCTGCTGAGAGGTACCGTCGATTTCACAGCATGCTCGTCAGGACTTCGCAAAACACCATAGAACCATTCGACAGAAAGAAAATCGCGAGCTCCCTTGTCAAGGAAACGAGGCTGCCCGAGGAACTGGCAGATAACATTGCTAAGGAAAGCGAGGAAGAACTTAGGAGGCTCAAGCTTGATTTCATTTCTGCGCCGCTCATAAGGGAAGTTGTAAACGTAAAGCTTCTCGAACATGGTTTCGAGGATGCGAGAGCCGACTACACGCGGCTCGGGATGCCTGTCTACGATGCGGCCCATCTAATAGAAACTGGGAAGGAGCAAAAGTATCGTAGTCCCCAAGCGCTTCACGATGCCATGGCCGACAATGTCCTCCTCGAATATGCGCTGTTAAAAGTCCTCCCCCTCCACCAGGCAGATGCCCACATGAGGGGTGAGATCCACGTTCACAAACTAGAACACTTTGTCACAAGACCTTATAGCTTCCGTCATGATATTAGAAGGTTATTTTTAGAGGGTTTGACAGTCGATTTCCCCTCTGGCAAGATTAAATCTAATCCAGCCAAAGACGCCGTTTCAGCGTTGTCACACGTTGGAGGTCTCTTAGATGTGTGTAGGTCCTACTTCTCAGGCCCCCAGATTCTCGAGAACCTCAACTACTTCCTTGCGCCATTTATCAATGGTTTCACGAAAGAGGAAGTGACTCAATTTTCGCGGTTGTTCTTATACAATGTAATCCAACGTCGCATTGAAACTCATATTAGTTTTAGCCATCGTTGTCCT
>JAZFSF010000370.1:0-5889 GCA_036446055.1 Bathyarchaeia archaeon
AGCTAGCGAAGTGGAACCTCGACTTCTCCTCTGCCCCAGTCATCGAGGGTAAGGAGAGCATCGAGGATGCAGGTGAGAGACTCTATGCCACCATACTAAATGTTGCCTCGGGAACTATGACAAGAACAGAGATGCTAAAATATGTCGAGCCGACTGAACCCTACGTAAAAACGGGTCCTTTCTAGTCCTGACAATGGTTAGCTAGTTTATGCTACACCCAGTTCAGCACGAATTAGATCGCAAATTTCCTGTGTTCGGCCTTTACCTGGGGGGTCTGATTCCATCTTGTTCAAAGTGACAGCTATCGCGAGACCGGCCTCAGGGTCAGCGAACCCAGTCGAGCCTCCAGCACCCCCATGGCCAAAAGCAGTTATCCGAGGACCCATTGGTCCCACAACGCCATCAATCTCACCACCTAGAAAGAATCCAATGCCTTTACGTGTTCTTCTTCCGACTACGATGTCGTTGTCTTCTGTCATAACTCGATTCATGTGTTTAATTCGATCGGGTGAAACCAGAGTTACACCAGTTATAGAACCTTCATTAGCCAACGCTGCATATATCTTTGCGAGTGCTCGAGCGGTGAAGTGACCGTTACCGGATGGGAGACAGGCTTTCCTGATTGACATAGAGTTGAAGTGCCGCCAACATTTTGAGGGTAAAGCTTTTTCAAAATCTGGAGGAAATTCCCGTCCAAGCTTTCCAAGAGCATCTTGCATTTCATCTATATTCCAGATTTCTAAAGTTGTAAGCCGTTCCTCTACATCGTCAGGTATCCCTACATACATATCCTGTTCAATACCGAGGGGTTTAGCAATCTCCTCCGCTATGAACTCTTGAATATGTCTACCAGAGGCTCCTTGCACGATTCCACCGACGATCCAACCGAATGTAATTCCGTGGTATCCAGTTTTCGACCCGGGTTCATAAGCGGGTTTTCCTTCCTCCACCCATTTTATACCAGCATTCCAATCCGTGAGATGTGTCACATTAAATGGTGTGGGCATAGCGTGGAGTCCAACTTGGTGACTCATCGCCTGAGCTACGGTAATCTTGTCCTTGCCATTTGCAGCGAACTCAGGCCAATACTCAGCAACAGGAGCATCGTACATAATCAACCCCTTATCTGCAAGAATGTGAAGAGCTGTGGCAGCCACACCTTTTGTTGTCGACCAACTTAAAAAAAGCGAGTCTGGCTGAATAGGACGAGGGTCGTCAGGTCCCATGCTTCCAGCGAATGTATCCACTATGACTTTATTATCTTTGTAAGCGCATACCTGAACACCTATCTGCCTTCCATCTGCAACTTGTTGCATAAGAAGTGAAGAAACATTATCATTCACACTTCCAAGATCGCTCAAATCATCTACTCCTAAACACACACAATTTTTTCAAATCACTAATATTTAATAAAATAATAAGTCAAACTTATAATCTCTTATGCCACGCTTGAACAGCGTAAGATAGCTAGTTAGCTACGAACGCGAAATATTAAGTCTCTAAATCTAGCTTTGACTGAAGATAATCCAAAGCCGTTATTCGTATCCCACCTTTCTGCAAGCTCATAAGCACGCCTGTGCCGATGATTGCTCCTATAAAACAATTTAATGACTCGGCTATTGCATAATAAATCGTCATTGGAGCCCAGTAAAGGTATAATTCCGGTATTCCCCAATTTAAGACCCAGACTGCGATGTTGTTACCCACGGCCACATCACCGCCAACTCGAGCTATCCACGCTAAACACCAAAGAGCGATGGGTAAACGTTTCCGGTCTCTTGCGACTATTGTGTGAATAATCCACTTTCGAATTGGAGGCACAAGAATGAACACTATGACAGGCAGATACTGCCAAGAGACAAGAGGCATAAGCTGATACCAAGCGAAGGGATGAGCAAACCATATAGCAATCTGACATAGAACAACAAGCATAGCCTCTTTCCACTTGTTGAATAAGAACAAACCACTCAACAAAGCAGATAATGTAGGCGCGAGAAAAGTTAACACACCGATGGAAGTCGCTGGATTAATATAAGAAACGAGCAAACCGAAGATTAACCCAGACATCGTCCCAAATAAGGGTCCCAGTAACGGAGCTGTTAAACTTGAGAGTAAAACACTGGAAAAAGTGATTGAAACAAGAGTACCAGGAACAGGATAAATAATAAAAAAGGAATTTATTAGAAGAAGAGTCGACCAAACTATAATGAGTGTTAACGAGACAGTACCAATCTTAAAGCCTTTCACTTCAATCACTTCACTATAATCTGAATGATATAGAGGTAACTCCACGATTTATAAGATTTCTACAATATGCGTAACCTTCCTTCAACTCTACACCTCTAATCGAGGTTAATCAGTATTCACCTCTATATCTTGTGCTTAGCCAGCTAATAACTTTGAAGGATTTAAATTACAAGGAGGTTAGCTTATTAGATATAATACCTGTTCAGATGTTGTAAAGAGGCGTATAAATTGAGGCGTCGAGAAGAGATACAAGAGTCATCAAGCGGAGGCAAAACACGGGTTCCAAAAGAGGGTGAGGACCTATCTTATGAAACAAATGCTGAGGCATTGATGGAATTATTAAAGGCCAGCGGCGTGGAATACATATTCTACAACCCAGATACATCATGCGTCCCCCTGACAGACGCCCTTGCCTGGAAAGAAATTACAAAAGATAAACCAAAACCAATCATGATGCTGCACGAGTTACCAGCAGTCGATGCAGCATATCATTATGGTCTCGCATCTATGGGAAAGAAAGTAGGTGTATCTATGATAGGCGGAGTCGTCGGAACGATGAACGCCAAAGGAGCAATCTACAATGCTTGGGGGGGATACGGCCCATGCCTGATATTGGCGGGCATGTATAGATTGAGTGGAACCGGTAGACGTGGAGCTCATGAGA
This sequence comes from Bathyarchaeia archaeon, assembly GCA_036446055.1. Lineage (GTDB taxonomy): Archaea > Thermoproteota > Bathyarchaeia > RBG-16-48-13 > DAOVBJ01. Next base: position 2,912 of record JAZFSF010000370.1, read on the forward strand.
GTGTGGATCAAGGTGGAATGGTCAGGGAGTACGTGAAATGGGAAACTGAGCCACGATCCGCTGAGCAGATCCCAAACCACATCGCAAGGGCCATGAGAGAGGCATCAACGGAGCCATGGGGACCAGTCTACCTAACATGTAATGACTGGCTCTTCGGCGGAAGCGGACATCTTATTGGTGGAAAAGTAACTAAACCATTGACTGTTCCAAGATTTGAAGCGCTTGGAGCACCGAGTGATATTCCAGTGAGCCAGTCAACTGCGGAGGCAGTTGCTGAACTCTTTTTGAGTTCTGAGAACCCCTTAATCGTATCAGGAGGCATGATGGGAAGATATGGAGAGACGGTGACTGCTCTCACGAAACTCGTTGAGATGCTGGGCATCCCCGTTATCCCAGGCTCTGTGAGTGCGCATGGAAGCAAGACGATGAATTTCCCTACAAACCATCCAATGTTCATAGGATACGACACATCTCCATACGTGAATGACGCCGACTTGGTCCTCGTGATCGACCAACCCATGATATCTCTTCCATCAACAACTAAAGCCATCCTTCTCGATTGGGGTGGAAACTTCAGACCGATGGACAGCCCAGCTGACTTAAGAATCCATGGATGTTCTAAGATTGTTATACCCCAGATCACAGCAGCAGTATCAAAGATGCTTGAAACAAATCTTGATGCCAAGTCCCGAGCCCAAGCTAGATACGAGAGATTCACGGCAGAGCATGATAAGTTGAAGAAGGCGTGGAGGGAGGAGGCTGAAAAGGCCAAGAATAAGAAGCCGATAGACACAATATGGCTTGGCCTCGTATTAAGCGAAGTCAAAACAGATGACGCCATCATATGTGGTCGATGCGGCGGTTATGGATATCAACTTATGAAGACTCTTGAATTCACTACGCCTGGGACACGATTCGGCGCCTCCTCTGGACATATGGGGTACGGCATCGGTGGAGCCCTTGGGGCAAAGCTAGCTAGACCTGAAAGCCCAGTCATCAGTCTTCTGCAAGATGGATCATTCTATTATGGTGCAGCGGGGGCGGTTCTCTGGACTGCAAGTCATTACAACATCCCTGTACTCTTCATAAACCTTAATGATAGAGCTTACGGAGCAATCACGCTAGGTTTGGACAAATACAAAAGATGGTCCCTTGAGCATAACTACCCAGCTGGCGTCTGGATCAGAAACCCGGAAATCAGATTTGAGGAAATAGCCCGAGCAAATGGAGTGTGGGCAACAACTGTTGAAGATCCAGGAAAACTCAAGTCCATTTTGACGGAAGCATGGAAAATAGTGACGGTAGATGGGAAACCTGCTTTCCTCGACGTGAGGTGCGAGACCCACTTAACAAGAGATAAGAAGTTATAAACCCAAAACAGTGGACAGAGCCCTAAACCACTGTAAAGGACGTTTATTTCTAAAATAGACTGCACTTAGAGTTGGTCATTCGATAGTGTGATACATAAGTTAACCAATAATGAAATGTGCTGGATTGAAATTGAGCGGTAAGGAGTTCCTAGACTCCGTGATCAATCTGAATACGAGAAAAGGATATCGGATCAGGATCAAGAAGTTCTGTAAGTGGTTTGGAAAGTCTCCCAGAGAGACCCTTAAACCCAGTCTTGAAACACCTTGAGAAAGAGGACAACATATAATTTCGCCTTCTGCTCCAAGAAAACCATGAAAGTAAATTGTTTTTAGGAATGTCAGTTTTTTTAGCTTATCCTTTCATTTACTGTAATTAACTAGCTTTACTTATTCAGATACAGACTCCAACCCATATGAAGTGGTTTGACATCCATCCGACAGTAGAGTTCTGGCTAGCCATAAGTTAAATATGTTAAGTGTTTTTTGCACATGCAAATACAAATGATGTCTGGTTTAAACTCTGAATTGCCTCTTGACGTCTTCAATTCTTTCTCCAAATACTTGTATTTCATCGAGACTTGAAACACCCAGACCCATTTCACCTGCTATCGTAATGTACTTGACTTTTCTAGGATCTATGCCCATAATGGCTGTACTCACTGTATCTACAGCCACCATGTCTTTACCAGTAATTAGAAGATCCATCTTCACGGGACTTCCAGTGGTTTCATCTATTTCGCCACCTACCAGACCATCGATGATGTTGATCTTTACCTTATCCTTAAAGACAGAAGATAAATCCACAATCTTCTCATGTAGCTGACCGTGCATTATGTTTTTTGGGAGAATCAATCCCATGAGATTCTTCATGCTGAGAGTGACGACAGCCATGTGATGAATTTTCAACTTGGGAACATTAATTATACATGTACTCTCTAAAGCCGTTCTTGCTACGCCAACTTCCTTCAACGCTAGAGCATTTGGGATTTTTATATTAATCCTCGAATCTCGGTTCAAATTAACCAGTCTAACATTCTGCTTTGTTGTAACTTCTCTTATCCCTACTACATCAAACGCTCTATCAGTATTCCCAGAACCCCCTTCACCAACCACGATATCCTTTACCCCACACCCCTTCACAAATTCAATAATGCTCTCAAGAATACGTGAATCAGTTGTGAGTCCTGTGGAAGGATGCTTCGCCACGACATAATTGGGCTTAATAAGTACCTTATCTTGAGGCGTAATTAACCTCTCAACATCTATTAGCTTTAACGCGCTTTCCAACATTGTTGAGGGATGTTTCCCCCTTACAATTGCCACTGAAGTCTTCACCATAATAACCATAAATGTTTTAATAATAAAATCAATTAAACCTTTACAAGAAAAGTAAGCTCTCTTATTTCTACAGTCACATATTCTTTCAGGGTTTTTTGGAAGATAAACATTATTTGTATATGGTACATGTTTTTTTCCAGTTTAAACAGATTAGGAACTTCTGCCCAGTTCAAGCTAAACAATCTTAAAATCTTTTATCCAGTTATATTACCTATCTATAAAAGGTAAATTTGTAATGTATCTTTAAGGTGTTTTAAAAGGTTCAAATGT
>JAZFSF010000371.1:0-5839 GCA_036446055.1 Bathyarchaeia archaeon
CTATCAAGTTTCCCCCTGCTTCCGCTACTGCTTTCATTGCACTCCTCCACCCTTCAGGCTTCACGGTGAGTACCAATTCGTACTCTTCTCCACCGAACAACGCTAGGTTCTCCGGGTTTAATCCATGGATTTCAGCGAATTCTCTTGCTTCCGGGGCTATCGGCATGTTTGTTATCTCCAATCCGACCCCCGAGTTCTTTTTCAATTCATGAAGGCATATTGAAAGGCCGTCACTGGAGTCCATGGAGGAGGTCACAACCCCCGTCTTGGCGAGAGCCAACCCCTCTCGCAGCCTCGCCTTTGGATAAAACACGCTCTCAACTAGTCTCTCCCTAAGGCTTGGAGGTGTAACGCGTCCTTCTAATAGAATTTTAAGCCCCGCATTTGTCTTCCCGAACAATCCGGTGACCGCTAACACGTCGCCTTTTCTGGCACCGCTCCGTAAAATCAGGGCTTTTCTTTCTGCAACACCGAAGACCATGCAGCAAATAGTCAAATCCACTCCTTCTCCCGTATCTCCTCCGATAATGTACGTATCATACTCCTCAGCGCCTGCATTCAAGCCGTCCCCGATCTCCTCTATATCCTTCGTTGTGTAGTCCCTCGGGATGGTCACAGCTACGAGGACAGCGCGGGGTTTAACGCCCTTGGCAGCGAAGTCGCTGATATTCATCACCACCGCCTTTCTGGCGGCCTGCCGCAGCGTCATGGTGGGGGGGATGTCGGTTGTGCCGACGAGGACATCGGTTTTCAACACAGCTACAGTCTCCTTGTTGAGGGTGATGGCAGCCACGTCGTCTCCAAAGGGGACCGCCATTTCTGGGGTTCTCCGGAATCGTTCAAGAAACAACTCGATGATCCGACGTTCACCCAATTCTTCCACGGTTGGCATAAAGGGTCTCTCCTGAGCGTTTCAATAATCTGAAGCAGTTCTATGGTGTGAATACGTTAAATATGCTTCTGTCTTCCCTTCTCCTTTTTCTCACTTTACGCACAAGCTAACTTGCGTTCTAAAAACGTATTCGACGTGTAAAGTCTAAGTTTTCAGGAATCATTCGCTGTCTGTATTGGTCGTGGATTTACTCGAAGACGCTTGCGACGTCTCCTTCTCGATGTTTTTCAAAAAAGTCCTCACTCACTGACGAGTGTTCTTATTCTTATAGGCGTTTATCCTTCTTTTTAACGTTAATTGATGCTGGAAACCACTGCCTCGTCTTCTAATGTGGTTGGATTATCGTATATTGCATTTCAACCTGAGCTAGCTTGATTGCTTCGGTTGTGATGTGGACTCATCTGTCCAACCAATAAATTTTAGAGTATGCTTAACTCTTTTTTTCGTGATAGCCTCGGTAGCTCAGCTCGGTCGGAGCGGCAGCCTCGTAAGTTGTTGGTCGCGGGTTCAAATCCCGCCCGAGGCTCCACACGTATTCACTCAAAAGATTTATTCGCCAATCAGGATTTGCAGCCAGCCTCATCATCTGTTGGATGATTTAACTAGTTATCGGTTTATTTGACGGGTAAACAATGGTCTCTGAGTCCCTTTAAAAGAGTTTAGAGCTGAGGGTTGAGACAGCTTCTATCGAGGTAGCGAGGGTGAACTTAAGTAAATTGAGGGTTTCTCGTAATTTACCTGTGGCTAAGGGCTTTACGACTTGATACATGTAGTTTTGGATAACGTCTATTATCAATCGCGAACGAGGCTTGCTGTGACCATTGAAATGATCTTCATTAAAGTTGAGGTCAAAATTGATGGTTGCGTTATCCTGTTTTCCGGATATGATTCGTATGTATTCGACTGTGTTTCGCGTGGTTTTCATTATGTAACTTGTAAGCGGTCTGTGATTGTATCTTATGGTTAATTGGATTGTTTGTGGACCCAGGATAGCGAGGAATCGCGACATGTCTATGACTTGATGCATTCCAACTTTCTTGGTGCCTTCTTCGACTCGGGGATCTGCCATGGCTTCGACAAAGACTTTGAAATGCTTAATCATGTTCTTGGACGATTCTTGTTGCGTGAAGCCAGCTTGAGCCAAGAATTTTAGATATGCAAATCGGTCCAGTACAAACGTCACCAGTGACGTTTTCCTGGCGTCTCTGGTCTGTTCGACGGCAAGCCAATCAAAGAAGGTGTCCGGGGTCAAAAACTTGCCCAAACAATAGGTTCGCAATTCCTCAATTCGCTCTTTACTCATGCTGGATAATTTAAATACCGAATTGTTCTCATCGTATTTAGTCCAATCGTGTTCAACTATCAATCCCTCTCTTTTTACGGACGCATAAAACTCGGTTCCGGGGAATGGTGTTGCGATTCCGAACGCCGCGCTCATCAAGCCGATTTCCTTTGCATACGTTGGAAAGTACTGGATTTCCTCTTCTGTTTGGTTGGGTAACCCGATGACAAACGTGCCTGCTGCTACCCCCCCGGATTCGCGAATGATTTGTATCGCCTTTTTTTGTGTTGCTAACGTTACTCCTTTTCGCGTCGAATTCAGGTCTTTGAGATTCGAGCTTTCTATGCCCATGCAAAAGTGCGTGATGTTGTTAGCACACATTTTTTTCACGACTTCGGGGTTTCTAGCCATTGAATCAGCTCGAACCATGGTTTGAAAATCGATGTCCAGCCGTAATTCACTCAGTAAATCGCAGAAACGATCAATTCTCTTGGTGTCACCCATAAAATTCGGGTCTCCCATGAGGATTGTCAAGGGTTTCCCGTCGTGTATCGCATTGATTTGCTTAATCTCTTCGATCACGTTCTCGGGAGAACGAAACCGTTGCCGGCTTCTGCTCATCGACGGCTCACAACAAAAGGTGCAACGACCCCAACACCCACGAGAAGTGTGGACCTCATCTATGGCGCCCTTTATAATCGCGAAACTGGTGTATTCGTGGCGTCGAAGATGTCGCGCAGGGAAGGGAAGTGCATCCAAATCCTTGATCAATGGTCGATCGGGATTATGGATCACCTTTTCCTTCTCTTTATACGACACACCTAGCACTCCTTCAGGAGAACCCTTCAAAATCAACTCTCTCATGGTGATTTCCCCTTCCCCACGAACCACCATGTCGACCTGTGTGTGCGACAGCAATTCGTCGGGGATGGCGGTAGGGTGATAGCCTCCCAACACAGTTGTGATTCCTCTCTTCTTCGCGGTTAACGCTAGGCTTAAACCACTCCGATGTTCGGTGGCAGACATGGAGATGCCCACTAAATCTGGACTAAATGCCTCTAAGAAATACGGAAAGGAGCCCCGTTTTTCGTATGCCATGTCAAGGATGTTTATTTCATCAACGACATCTTCGATCGAAGCCGCGATGTATTCTAAGCCTATCGGAATTAAGGCCAGAGCAAAGCCTAATCCCGTTCGCCCCTCTGGTTTAACCAATAAGATCCTCTTGAAAGTCGTTCATACCACGTCCGTCATTTACCTACCAAAACCGTTAACATCGGGACCGCTTTCATCAGCGACTACTTTCGGTTGTTCGTAAATTTGTAGAAACAGTGAAGTGTTCTTTAAATAATTTCTCTTATCCTATGATTCTGTTCGAGGAAGAGTTTAAGCCACAAACTGAAATAAACTATCAAAAAAAAGAAAGATCAACGATGCTGATTAAAGTGGAGCTGTCAGCTAGAGCTTTCTTTGAAGAGCAATCGATAGTCTAGCAAAACAGCGATGGCTGGCTGCTAGGGCCTGCCTCCTAACGTTGAAAGCCTGCCCGTGACTTTCAATGCACTTCTTTGGCTAGCTAGCTGACCCAGTTTACATGAATGGGAGATTAGTTGGCGCGCCGGGTATCCATGATCTTGATGCACCCATTGAGGCGTAGCCGTTTCCTTTTGTGCCACGATCGACTACAACGTCGATTATCGCGGGTTTCCCGGAGTCGAACGCTTCCTTAAGTGCACCAGCGAGGTTTCCGGGGTCTTCAACCCTTACGCCGAAGCCGCCAAAAGCCTTGGCCACCTTGGAAAAGTTGACGGGCTCTGTGAGCGTGTCACGAGGCTGTGCCCAGGACATATTGTTCAATACTACTACGACGACTGGTACATTGTATCGCACTGCGGTCTCGAACTCACCGATATGGTAGCCCATGCCTCCATCACCTATCAGGTTAAGGACTTTTCGGTCTTTTGCTGCAAACTTGGCTCCGATCGCTGCGGGGAAACTCCATCCCAATGATCCCGCGGCACAGATATAGTTTCGACCCGACGTTACAACTTCGTAGAACAGGCTTGACCAGATCGTCTCGGATCCTGTGTCGGTTACCAAGATGTCGTGAGGCGCTAAGGCATTCCTGATCTCTTTGATTAAACGGTGACCGGTGATCGGTTTCGCATCAGAACTCATCTCGGCAGCTGCAGCGTCATTCCACTGTTTCATGAAGTCTGCCACTTCTGTCAAGCGTGACTGATAGCCTTTTGCGGGTTTCGCAGTAAGCTGCTTTAACGTCGCGATTAGGTCTTGGAGACCGAGCTTGGCGTCGCAGACCATTGTAGCTGCAGTCTTATATTTTCTGCCGATAAACTCGGGGTCGATGTCAAGTTGGATTACTTTTTTGTCTGGTGTTGGTGTTGTCCAGTTTCCCGTTGCCATGTTACCGGTTTTGCAGCCGATATAAAAGACCAAGTCAGAGTCGAGGATAACTTTGTTTGCTGTGGCCTTGGAGTATAAGCCTGCGACGCCGATGGCGAGGGGGTGTGTATCGGGTATGACGCCTTTAGCTGTATTACTCGTAGCCACAGGGATCTTCATCATCTCAGCGAGTTGGATCACCTCATCCCAGGCATTCGAGATGAGAGTGCCCTGACCCGCAACTATGACTGGGCGCTTTGCCTCAACTAGGGCTTTCGCGACAGCCTTTGTGTCCTTGGGGTCCGGTCGAACTCTTTTTGCGGGGATCTTTTGGTAGGCTTTATCCCCAAAGGGTTTTGTGATCTCTGCTTCTTGGTAAATCGCGTTGGCATGGAAGTTGATATGAACTGGTCCCGGACATCCACTTGTCGCTACCTGGAACGCGTTACGCAGGCATTCTCCTGCTATATCGGGTGTAGGTACATCGACATTCCATTTTGTGACTTCGTCGAAGTGACGGATATCAGGGGTTCCTTGATAGCTATCCCTGTGGATATGGGCTTTTTGTGTAGCGCTTGTTATCGCGATCACCGGACTGCTTGACCAATATGCATCGGCTAAGCCGGCAGCGAGATTCAAGGATCCCGGTCCTCTATAACCCCAAGCTACGCCCGGCTTTAGGCTGATTCTAGCATAGCCATCCGCCATGTATGCTGCACACTTCTCGTTTCTCGTCAAAACCATTGTTATGCCTTCGGCAGCTAATTCCCGGACGGGAACGCCATAACCGAAGATATAGAAGATTTGCTCAACATTATGCGCCTTCAATGTCTGAGCGATCGCTTTCGCACCCGTAACTTTAGTCATGTTTGTCAACCTTCAGATAAATCGCTTAATACGTATACTTCATAGCATTATAAATCCTATTCTCCTAATGTCTCAGAAGAAACACATGGCTAACGCGTGCATAAGGATCTTGGTTAAGACACACGTTATTCTGATCGTGGTCAAGCCTATAGCAGGCCGTAACCCTAGGTACCGAGAGTTTAACTCGGGATTTAACTAGTTAACTGGTTTGAATTTACGTATTATTGTACGAAAATGCCTAAAAAAAATGTGAATTCTAAGGTCCTAAAAATAATTTGAGAAATTATTTGGGAGGTGTTTACGTTTATTGAATTAGCCGTGCGCTCTGAGTATTTCATTCAGTGCAGTATAAGAAGCATGGTTTGATGTATGATTTTCAGGAATTATGTCGGCGC
>JAZFSF010000372.1:0-2734 GCA_036446055.1 Bathyarchaeia archaeon
ACTCGTCCAAGGCGTATAAAGCACTAAGCTTCTGTTCGTTATAGATTAACAAATCATTAGTGTGGGTTAGCTTTCGATTCTTTTTTGTGAAAGAGTTAGATTGTTGGAAAAGGTTTTAATTTTTTTAATTATTTTAAAAGCTTTATTGAAAAGATGATGATTGAACAATCTAGCTAGCTATTGTGTACATTATCTTGGAATAGCATTAACATAATGTAATAAATTATTTTTCTGGACTGTGATAGTTTTGAAAGGCTATTGTCTTGAAGTGGATGACAACTCTTTGTTGTGAATGATGTGGGTTCAGAAAAGTATATACACAGCTATGGTTCTGAGATGAGAATTAATTCGGATAATTAGCATAGGATGAATAGAGATTTGTCGCTTGTGGATATTGTTCTCAGTCGCAGAAGTATTAGAAGTTATGAAAAGAAAGAGGTCCCAATGGACGTGTTAAATCAGATTCTCGAGGCGGGAAGACAAGCTCCCTCCGCAGCGAACAGACAGCCATTCCACTTTATCGTTGTAACCGATGAGAATATCAAAAAAGAATTTTCGAAGGGATTGTTTAACCGGTTCATTAAAAACGCTCCCCTCATAATCGTGGGATGTGCTAATACGAGCGCTCTCATAACGGGAAAATGGGCCGTTGTTGACACTACGATAGCTTTACAAAACATGGTCATCGCAGCTTGGGCGGCGGGCATCGGTTCATGTTGGATAGGAGACTACAAAGAAAAAAAGGTCAAACAAACACTGCAAATTCCTGAGAAATGGAAGGTCGTGGCTCTCGTATCGTTCGGATATCCTGATGAGAAACCCAAACCAAGAAAAAAGAAGCCCATTACAAAATTAGTGAGCTTCAACAAGTTTAGTTGACAAGAAGCGTTGGTTGTCCCCAGTAAAAGCTTAGCATTCTACTTCACGATTTTGTAGGTTGAATCATACTCATTTATTTCTTCTTGTCAAGTGTTGTTGAATCTCTAGATGTTGTGTTCAGCGTTCTAAGTTTGTTTTCTTTTGAAGAATCCTTTTGAGTTGCTTATAGACGTCACCTCCATTCGAGAAGGGACAAACTTTTACACAGACGGAACACCCCATGGTCTTATTGAAGTACTCGAAACAGCTCTCTCTATCAATGCACGTTCTCATAGTACCAACTCCGGGAACATTGTCGATGGTGACAGTTTTTTTGGGATTGATTGCTTGCATTGGACACGCTTTCGCACAGAGTTTACATAACTCACAGTACTTTTCTATCCAGTCATGCTCTCGATTGTCAGTGAATTCGAAAATTTTATGTTCTATAAAGACAGGAGCAAGACGAACACGGGGTCCATATTCTGGAGTGACTAGTAGTCCCGAGTGACCCTGCCAACCCATTCCAGCTTTGCCTGCAAGGGATGGCGTGTTGGTAAGACCCCCATCGGATGATTGCTCTGACATCGTACGCTGTGTTTACGTAGCCATCGAGCTATATCGTTCACCACTAAGCCTAGACTTCCGTAGACACGCATCACCTCTTGACCAGCTTGGAATCCAGGCGCATAATCAATCCTGTCCTTCTTCATCTCTTGACTAACGATTAGAGCATAACGAAAGAGAGTAAACTTGCCCCGAAAGATCATTTGTTGGGGCAGTTCTGTGAAACTGAGTCGAACGTCATCCCATGTCTTCCCGACCATCTTCTTTAACGTATCCCAGAGACCGGGTTTAGGTTCAAATGGAGTTGCCTCAAGTTCGTCGAAATAGGGTTCGATATCTTCCCAGTTTTGACTCGATCCCTTCTGCATATCACTCCTGATCTTGATCATATTCCCTTTAGCTTGGATGGGTATATCCATTCGACGTTTGGGATTGGCGTTAGTGAGGTGTTCTCCCATTGACGGCCTCAAGAAAGATCGAGCTGTATGCAGATATTCAAATCCTTCCTGTACTGAATCAGGGTGAGCTGAATAGACTAAATCGGGATACTCTGAGCCTCGCTCAAGGTAATGGGCTTCATTCTTTGAAGAGGTAAAAGGACTGCGTGAAGGTTCTTTTGTTTTGGATAAATCAATGTTTGACCCGGTCATTAGCCGTCCCTCGTTAAGTATCTACGTTTAACTAGTTGTGTCTAGCAGTAATATTTTTTATTAGAGGCAATGGTTTACTACCTTTTCATTGTCTTTTTTTTAGTAGTTGCTCTCTTGTAAAAGGGAGAGACATGGAATGCGTAGCAGATGTAAGGTCTCTGACTCTATTTTCCTACAAACGTTTAACAGTAAACTGACGCCATCAGGCTTAAATATTCAGGAGATTTTAAAAAGGGTTTATGAATGAAATCGATGCAGTGAAAATAGGGAATGGAGAACTTGGAATCTTCTGGTTTGGACAGAACTCCTTTATTATAAAGATGTCTACGGGCGATCTAATCGCCATAGACCCCTATTTCTCGAGGACGTCAAGATTCAATTACATTCATGAACAGCCACCAATACGTTCCGAAGATGTGTGCGTCGACTTTGTGTTCTGCACACATGACCATTTAGACCACACTGACCCTGATACCTTGTCGAAGGTGGCGCAACACTCCTCGGAGACAATCTTCGTGGGACCAAAAGAATCGTGTAACCGCTTTATGAACATCGGGATTAGCCCACAACGGGTCAAGAAGGCCGTGGTAAATGAAACCGTCGCCTTTGAGGGGTTTACGGTCACGTCATTCCACTCGATCCCACCCACCGAGCCAGTG
>JAZFSF010000373.1:0-4535 GCA_036446055.1 Bathyarchaeia archaeon
ATATAATATGAATAAAGTGAGTATTATTGGTGCGGGAAATGTTGGGGCTTCAACTGCTCGTCTTATTGCCCAGAAAGAGCTTGCTGATGTCGTTCTTGTAGACATTGTTGAGGGATTACCACAAGGAAAAGCATTGGACATCCTTGAGAGTGGTCCCATTGAAGGGTTTGATAGCAAAATAATTGGAACAAACAGCTATCAAGAGATCAAAAATTCTAAAGTAACGGTGATTACAGCAGGTTTACCTCGTAAACCAGGAATGTCTCGGTTAGATCTTCTGGAAAAAAATCATCGTATCGTTAAATCAATCATTCAAAACATCGTTGAGACGGCACCTGAAACAATCATTGTTATGGTTACTAATCCATTGGATGTAATGACATATGTTGCCTTTAAAGAGTCAGGATTTAAGTCATCTCATGTTCTCGGACAGGCAGGAGTCTTAGATTCGTCGAGGTTTCGAAGTTTCATAGCTATGGAGTTAGGGGTTTCGGTTGAAGATGTCCAATCTATGGTTTTGGGAGGACATGGAGATTCGATGGTTCCGCTTCCACGATATACCACTGTTTCCGGAATACCAGTCACAGAACTATTATCCAGTGACGTTATTGAGCGCCTCATAAATCGTACTCGAAAAGCGGGTGCCGAAATCATCGCTCATCTAAAGACTAGTAGCGCTTATTACTCTCCTGCTGCAGCAATCGGACAGATAGTAGAGAGCATTCTGAAAGATAAGAAACGTATTGTCCCGGCTTCATCTTACCTTAATGGAGAGTACGGACTGAAGAATGTGTATGTGGGGGTACCTGTTAAACTAGGTTCTCAAGGAGTGGAAGAGATTATCGAACTTGAATTAACTGAGGATGAGTTAAAGGCACTACAACGGTCAGCTGCGATATATGTGGAAGCGATAAAAACTTTAGGATACTAAGAGAGTGACTAGCTAGGCAGAGATTTACCTCGATGCATGATTGATTGAGGACATAAAAATCTACAAGTTTTCAGCTAGCGATTAAGCAACCATTCTTCTTGGGCTAGTAAACTTCCTTTACTATGCAGGTCAGTGTTCTCTGTATATCCGAACCGTTGGTTTGAATGCTTAAGAGTACTCGTTCAAGGTCTACCCTATCCTTGGCTCTGACGTGACATACTATGTCATAGGGTCCGAAGACGTGGTCGGCGGATAAGACTTCAGGAATGGCGAGAACGCTTCTTCGCACATCTTCAAATGCTGGAGGTTTAGTATTCACGAAGATAAGGGCAAAGGGTATCTCAGCATATGATGGACCCTCCTGTCCCACAATCAGAGTCAAAGTTTCGACAATTAACCCCTCATCCGCACCGATCATCGTTATGGGTTTAAACCATTTCTCGATGAACTCATCTAGATTCTTCACTTTCTCGAATTCTATGAGTATATCAATGGTGCCAAAGAGTAGGAAGATATCTCCTCGAGGGATGTTAAGGTTCAACAGTGCTTTTAGGACTCTTCTAGGAGTACCTACCTTACAAAATAAACCCAGATAAACCTTCATTGTCATCTAATAAAAAATGAGGTCACTACCCACACTTAAGCATAATGCCGTAGTCTACGAACTCCATTTTCTTCTAAAATTATGGGAAGTATCTAGCTGAATCTATATCATTAGACGACAATTCTTTCAGTGTAGCTAGCATGTGGATGAGTTGGCTAATCGGATTCTTGAATTGAGTGACAAACTTCCCCGTATGGCATCGAGATGCTATACCATCAGGCAAAGTTAAAATTCTGATTCAGTTATAGATTCTGATTTTTTGGGTTCTTTTAGTAAGGCTACAAAGATAATGGTTCCTATGGTGTCTAATATAAAGCTCGTTTGGAATGGTAGCTTTGGCGAGATGTTATCATACATGTAGCCTCCAACCCAAGATGCAGGTGTGCTTGCGATTGCTGTAATGGATCCTATGATTCCCATGATTTTTCCTCGACTTTTCGATGGGGTGACATCGGCTACTAACGCCTGCCATACTGGTCCTCCCACCGGACCCCATACTAGTCCCCCGAATCCCCTAGCCACTCCTCCAATGAGTCTTACTCCGCCCATTTGCCAGACATTTGTAGCAAAGGTGAAGCCGATTGTAGAGAGGGGTGATAGGATTCTTGATATAATTATGCATGGTTTTCGACCAATTCGATCTGTGAGAATACCGGTTGGTATTGTAAGTGCTGTTGAAATCAGGCTTGCAACTGCTCCGATGAGTCCCCACTCTGTATTCGTAAGGCCAACAATCTCAACAGAGTAGACAACCATAAATGAAAAGACGTTTTTCATAGCAAAGCCGCTTAACGATGAAACTGATATCAAGATCCAAACGCTCCGTGGGATTGTTCCCAACTGTTGAACGAGTCTATCTTTTAATGAAAACTGTTGTGTTCTCACATTTTCTGGCTTGATGACCGTCTGTTCTAAGGTTTCGGTAATAAATTTCCATCGCAAGAAGGCTGAAATAATTGAGACGATTAACGATGCAATAAGGCAAAGTTTCACGCCTCGAATGATGCCATAGTAGTCCATGAGGATGCCGCCCAATAGACTTGTAATAATCATTGGCATCCATGTTACCATCCTATAGGTCGCATAACCGGCACCACGGCTTTTTTGTGGAAGCGACTCCGCGATTAACGCGTTAATTGCAGGCATCCCGAGCATCGCTGCAGAGTTAAGGATCATGCCAGGTGCCAGGTGCGTCCAGTGGGTTGAGAATAGGAAGATGATAGGTGAAGCGATTCTAAAAAAAGAGCTGTAGACAATGACTCGTCGCCTGCCAAGCCTGTCAGCGAGAATGCCACCGGCGAGTTGGAAGATGACCTGACCAATGGTTTCAAGCATCAGCAGTACTCCAAGAAGCTCCTTGGTTGCACCGAGCTCTAAGATGAATAGGCTTCGATAGGGAAACCAGAGAAAAGCTGTAAACATGAATGGAGTTTGCGAAATCGTTAAGATTAGGACGTTTCTATTGCTGAAGACCTCGCGAATTGTGCTAAACAACGACATGGTATACAATACCAATGTGAGAAGATTTACTCTTATTGAAATTGGACCACTATTTATTACTTCTTAAAGAAACATGAATTCTCAGCGAAGCTTGGAGATACCATTGAACTTACCTAGATACTAAGAGAAAAGCTGTATTGATTACAGCTAACTAAAGCGATTTATTCGACCTCAAGGATTGGTATCCCAGCGGAGACCGTTTCTCTGGCAATAAATTATCTAATTTAGCCAGCAGTTTACATGGATTCATAGAAAAGTCGATGCATCCTCTATGCTGGTTAGTTAGCTATAAGCTGGTCAGCTAATTTGATAGTTTCTCGCACGTGGCTCCTGAGAGGATATTCTGTGATTAACATCTGCTCTATGTCTGATAGGTGTTCCAGACGACGATGTCTTCAAATTTCCTCTTTGGGACGTTGAGTACCCCTTTCTTATCGAACCAATACTTAGTATCGCCGTCTTCCAGCTTAACAGCTTTGGACTTTTCCTTTGGATAGCCCAACGCGACCACGAGGAGGACCTGGAGGTGATCTGGAACCATTAGAATTTCCTGTAACCTCGGCCTATCGACTGAACCAAGCATACATGAACCGAGACCGGCTTCATAGGCAACCATGGAGATACTCATGGCGGCAATGCCAGGGTCACTACCGGCTTGTTTCCTGATCTCTGTGTCGAGGAGTATGACGATGAAGGCCTTAGGGACCTCTGATGGAGCGTGCTTATAACCCGGGATGTTTCGCGCCCAAGTGAGTGTGCTAAAGACAGAGAGTAGTAACTGGGGATCGTTTACGATGACGTATTTGAGTGGTTGACGATTCATCCCTGAAGGCGACAGTCTAGCGGCATCAACACATTTAATCAATACTTCTTTTGGAACAGGCCGCAGAGCGAATTTTCGTATGGTCCTTCTTTTGATAATGCTCTCGTAAATCATTTATATTCACCTTTCGAAGCTTGTCCAAAATACTCTTTTTAAAGCATATAAAGATAACGCGCTCTAGTGGTTAGCTAGCTACTCTTTCTCCTGTAACATTCTGGGCAATTTGTTCCTTATTTTCGATGCCCAACTGTTGTTTTCCATTCATGACCTCCATCACAAATTCGCCACATATTTCTACTACTATCTGAAGTAACGTCAAAAGGCGTTACGTTTCCATTTTTAGTTTGATTCTACAACTTTGCAATCTCAGGATAGAGTACAGCTACATTGAAGTCTTTACCACCTTTTTTCCCAGCGCAGTAAAGGGTAACCTCGTTTGCTTGTTCATTTAGCAATCAGCGCTTCATATTGGTGGTCACGTTTACAAATCCACCAAACCTTCACTTCACTCCCCAGTAAAAATATTCTCGGTTTTAAGAGCACGTTTTTAAAAACTGTCATTTGTTGACTGAATGAAGATATAGTCTTTCTAAGTAGTTTTCGAGAAGGGACCCTAGTAAATAGGATGAAATTCGTCGATATTCCTTGCTATTATGAAAACAATTTTTTCAGGTAGT
>JAZFSF010000374.1:0-6040 GCA_036446055.1 Bathyarchaeia archaeon
TTTGATAGATTAACTCGATAGATATTACCGCTGTAACCATTTGGCATATAAAACACCTTTCTTATGCTCTATGACGAGTTAGAAGATGTTTATAAAATTTTATCATCAACAAGTTCTCTCATCTAACTAGTTAGATTACTGCTGATAACACGGGTGGATGGGAATCGATTCCTTCTTTCTTCGCGCGCAATCGCTTTAACGGTTTTATTCCCAAGGGTAGTCTGGGTTTACCTCAGGTTGTCCAGTTCGTCAGCGACTTCCTTCAGCCCTAATAACTCTAATCTCTCTCGGGTAGGCCATCCCCTCTCTTTATCCCAACCCCTGAGGACATAATATTCGTCGACGAGTTTCAAGAACTTCGTTTTGTTGAGACGTTTGCGTTGCCCCGACGGGCCGGGGCGGTTCTCCAATGTTTCGAAGTATGGAATAATTCGTAGGTCGTCCTCTCTGGTTCGCTCGTCGTTTCGAATGTTGATTGCTCGCTCCAGATTGAAGATGCGCTCAGCACACTCCCAGAATTCTTTCTCGGTCAGTTGGCTGCCTGTCGCTGTTACATATAGATGGTACTCCAAAGATTTCCCATAGATGGTACCGAGGCTGGGGGTGGAGACTCTCGCGTAGCCGTCGTCCACATGAGTGCTGTAGAATCGGGGCCAGGCTTGGTCGCAGAGGGGTAACGAATCCTTTAAAACGCTCTCATGTTGGGTGTATATAGCTGGTTGGGCTTTGTATTCATAGGGGTATTCTGGATCAATCGCTTTTGGTGAACCGTAGATTTTTTCTCCGATTCTACTGAGTTCCTTCCAAGTAAGTGCGACAGACCACCTCGTAAGGTTCTGACTGTAGTCGTGACCGGAACTGAATGGGTCTCTTGTGTCGGTTAACCATTGAAGGGCTGAGACGATCCAGAGGGGAAAAAATACGGGGTTCGCTTTGTCACCATGGCCGTCCCAGTGTCCAGCGAAGCCGTAGGCGGGGTAGAAAGTGTCCCGTATCCTCTTTCCTTTGTTCAGTAAGTCTGCAACTCGTGGGATGTCTTCCGCTAAGATGTCGCCAAAACCTTCTCTATACGCGATTTTTCGGAGGAGACGAACCCAGAATTCTGGCTTCTCCAACTCTATCGGCATCCCGTCGATTTCTGTGAGTAGACCTTGTTCTTTGCACTCCCGTAACCAAGGGATTATGCCTAGGCTTAAGGACCAGTGGTTGAGACCGAGTTTGTTGGCAACTGCGCTCACCTCGATGCCTGCTTCAACTCCGAGGTTCCAGTTATAGAATGTGGATTGTCCGGAGAAGATGTTGGCCACGCAATGCATCATGGTGGTATTAACGCCAGGATAGGCGACTCCGGGAACGTTTCGATAGATTACAGCGCATCGCCACGGGCATGCATGGCTGCACGCTACTCCTCGGGCACCATAACGTCGAACTCGCTCTGGGTCTAGGGACGGGTTTGGGCGTTCGCGGGGTCCTGTTTGAAACTCCTTGTTAATAGCAAGGCAGAGCTCAAGAAACTTCTTCGGCTGGGCGATGGCCACGCTCCCACTTCCCTTCACAATAATAGCTTTGAGGTTCTTCGCTCCCATAACCGCGCCGAAGCCACCTTGACCCGCGGCGTTCTCGGTTTCGCTCTGAATGATACTGTATCGCACAAGGTTCTCTCCCGCTGGGCCGATGCAGATGACCTTGCTGTTCTCGGGATGATTATCTTGGAAGTATCGTTGGGTAGAAAAGGTGTCCCGTCCCCAGACATCGCTGGCGTCACGGAAGTCAATGGCATCGTCGAGAATTGATAAATAGATGGGTTTTGCACTCCTTCCAGCAACGATTATTCCGTCGTAGCCGGCATACTTCAATTCGGATCCAAACCATCCTCCCATGTTGCTTCGCGTGTACCAGGGTTTGGGGTAGACTTGTGGAGCTATACCGCTGAAGTGAGTTCGTCCTGAAGCGGGGGCTAAGGTACCGGTCAGCGGCCCGTTCATGATGATGAGCAGGTTCTGGGGATTAAAGGCGTCGATGCCGGAGTGGATTTCGTCCCACGCGATTTTGGCAGCTATGCCACGTCCTCCGATGAATGTCTCAGAGGCGCTGGTGGTGTCGACGGTAGATGTTGTTTCTTCGGTTAGGTTTATCCTGAGAATTTTGCCAGCCCAGCCGTAGTTCGAACCCATCTAAATCCCTCTCTCCGCTGGTGGGACGTATGTTAGGGCTCCCCACGGGCAGACCGTGACACACTGTGGGAGGGTGCCCACGGAGGTGCAGAGATCGCATTTGAAGTAGGTGTTTGTCTCCGCGTTTAACTTTAAGATTAGACCTTGACTGTTGAAGGGGCAGGCTTTCGCACACAAACCGCAGCCGATACAATGCTCCGCTTCTATCACCCTAGCGCCTGTCTCCTGTTCAAAGTTGATGGCGTCAATGGGGCAATTGTAATAACATTCTGGATGATTGCACTGTTGACATGTGACCAGATTGAATTCGCCTGCGAGGGGGTCACGGGTGATATTGATACTCGATCGATACGGGCTACACACGCCGTGATGGGTTAGGGCGCAGACCAATTCACAGATTCCGCAGCTGTGACAAATCTTGGAATCACCTAAGATTACTCCCGAAGTGATGGGTGCTTCTTTTCGTCTTGCCATTTCTCTTCCCTTTCCGATGTTGCGTTCACTTCTCCACATTAGCTAACTATAGACAGATATGTAACTTAACGTCTATTGGCCGTAAATAAAGTAATATAAATATCGTTGAAGACTACCGTGAGTAAGCGGCTACTTAGAACGTACATATATTTTTACTACACACCTCTGAATGTATCTGAGCATTCTAACCCGATTGCCACCTAATGTTGATGAAGAACCGCGTTCCATTTCTTCCTATAATAACAGGAGTTATTCTTGGATTAGGCATAAAAGACCTCTGTGTTGCTTAGCGGGAAGGGTTAGAGCCGTTATGAGTGTTGAGATAATTTATAAGGGAATATCATTATGCTAGAAAAACAATTGAAAAAACTTGAAGCCGACGTCTTTTGCTAAGTAGATACAGTTCAATACACGATAGTACCTCCTATTTTTAAGCGATGTCTAGGCATCTATGGGATAGTCGCCATTGTTTAGGCTTTTTCTTATAGTAATTTGTTAATTCAAAAAAATAGCTGGCTAAGTCTACGACAATGAAATATATTCATCAAAATAAAGAACCAAAAAAAAGATTGAAACTTTATTTAACGCCGTAATTTTACTAATTAATTCGCAAACTTTTTCCTTTTAGTTTGATGCTTTAAATGATAGATTTTCTGGTGTATGGAAATTAAGTAAAGTCATTGGAGGTTAGGGGATTTAGAAGTAACCTAGACGCCTAAGTCTCTTCTTGATCAATTCTTCATCTTCTTTAGTATGTGTTTTTTCTTCGCTACGCTTCGTTAATTGTTTCCGTAGAACAAACTCCACGTAATCCTCAACACTTGTAAGTGCTCCGCCTTTCTCTTTGAGGCTGCTTTCAACCTGGTTGTACAAACTCTTAGAAATGTATACCGCTATCTTTTCATCAACCAATCAATTCCACCCCGTTATCAGGTAGCTAGTTCTCAGGCTTTTCGAGCTACATTTGTTTATCCGTTCTCGAGTTCACTTATTTTTTATGACCTTATGACATGTAACCTAGGGCTCTGAGTCGTCTCTCCACGTCTTCTGACTCCAAACCGGGTAGGTTCTTCCGGATTAAGTAAATAATATATTCCGTAGGACTACGATACCCGCTTCCATCCAGACACTTTGTAAGTTGATTGTATAATGGCTTAGGAAGGGGAATGTTCACGTATTTAACCATGACAAGACTCCTCGATACAACTTTCAACGGTTCATACATTTATATTTAACCGACGAATAATCGAAGAATAGATGTGTTATCGTTTACACATCAGTTACGTAACAGTTAAACATCATACTGAAACCAACTAACCAGCACAAGGAAGCTTGTTTATGGATAAAGACCTCCAGGACCTAGAAAAAAAGAGCATCGCAATCATTCGTGAAGCTAAAGCTCAATTTAAAAACCCCGCCATCCTTTGGAGCACCGGAAAGGACTCCACCACAACCATCTGGCTCTGTAAAAAAGCGTTCTTTGGGGATATCCCCTTCCCCGTGATTCATATCGATACTGGTCGAAAGTTTCCAACCATGTACGCGTTCCGGGACAAGATTGCAGCAGAGTGGGGTTTCAACCTACTCATAGCCAAGAACGAATCTGCTCTGAACCAAGGAATGACTCCTGAAAAGGGACGACTAGATTGTTGTACTGAATTGAAGACCGAAGCCTTGAAGGATCTTTTACAAGAACGGAAATTCGATGCCCTTTTCCTCGCAATAAGGCGGGATGAACATGCGAT
Organism: Bathyarchaeia archaeon; assembly: GCA_036446055.1. Taxonomy (GTDB): domain Archaea; phylum Thermoproteota; class Bathyarchaeia; order RBG-16-48-13; genus DAOVBJ01. The sequence continues at coordinate 4,394 of JAZFSF010000374.1, forward strand.
ACGCGCCAAAGAACGTTACTATTCGCCACGAGACAATGACTTCAGCTGGAACTACGCAGACCAACCCGCCGAACTTTGGAACCTCTACGTGAAGCCTTCCGAAGATTTCTCCCACATGCGGGTCCACCCAATACTCCACTGGACCGAACGCGATGTCTGGCAATACCTCCAACAGGAGAACCTTCCCATCAATCCCCTCTACTACGCCAAAGACGGTATGCGATATCGGAGCCTCGGTTGCATGCCCTGTACGGTTCCTATCCCCTCCACAGCTAGCACCGTCGACGACATTATCCAAGAACTAGAGACCTCAAAAACGCCGGAGCGAGCGGGTCGAACCCAAGACAAGGAGAAGGCCTATATGATGCAGAAACTCCGCGCTCTCGGCTACATGTAAGGGAATGCTCATGATCATTCTGGCACTTGACGCCCTCGATCTCAAACAGGTTGAACGATTCAACTGTCACCATCTACTCCAAACCGAATATGGTGAAACCAGCCTCATCGGGTTCAAGCAGGAGCGCACAGTGGTTTTGTGGGCATCCTTCTTGACGGGGAAAAACTTGGAAGCGAGCATCCCCGTAGAGGCCCAATGGACTTATCGCGTCCACTCCGAAAAGACTTTTCTCCCTTACTTCACCACTCACAAGACGATAGATGTGCCCGCCTTCTCCTTTAATCAGAAAGCCCACGTGGAAGAGAGACGAATGCTCAAAGGTGTTTTCGATGAGACCGTAACCATTGAGGCATACGATGCGGTCGTGTGGAGAAACCATGAAAAAAATAAGGAAGCGTTTTTAAAGGCAATCGGTAACTTTGACCTCGTTATGGGCTACTTCAATCTCGCTGACGCCATCGGTCATCTCAGTTTTGGAATCAACGACAAACTAGCAGTCGTCTACGAGGAGCTTGACCATATAGCGGAAGCGGTTAAAGACTCGAATGACCTCCTTTTTATCATCTCAGATCATGGGATGAAGGCTATTGGGCGATATGGGGACCACAGCCGAAACGGCTTCTACTCTTTTAACCAGGAAATGGGACTTCATCACCCAAAAATAACCAGCTTCCACATGTTACTCAGGAGACTCGCAGAAAATGAGTATGCTACGAGTTAATCTGGTCGTTGTGGGGCACAAGGACCACGGAAAATCAACGTTGATTGGTCGACTCCTTTACGACTCCAAAGCCGTCCACCAACAACAAATCGACGAGATCAGATCCGATCACACACTCTCCGGGAAACCCTTCGAATTTGCCTTTCTACTCGACAGCCTAGAAGAGGAACGGCAGGGAGGCTTAACCATCGACATCATGCAGACTCCATTCACATCCAAAAAATACCGTTACACAATCATCGACTGTCCAGGTCACCGAGAATTCATAAAAAAAATGCTGACCGGAGCATCCCAAGCCGACGTTGCTGTCCTCGTGACCTCAGCGAAAGAAGGCATCGAATCCCAAACCCGACAACATGCCTTCCTCATCAAAATGCTGGGCATCAAACAACTAGTAGTAGCCATCAATAAGATGGACACCGTCGCATACCAAGAAAGTTCTTACAAAACAATAGGTGATGAATTAACGCATTTACTTAATGGTCTAGGCTATCGCCATGTGTCCATGATTCCCGTTTCCGCAATGAGC
>JAZFSF010000375.1:0-2166 GCA_036446055.1 Bathyarchaeia archaeon
GAACACCAGGAAGTTGCTTAATTCGATCAATGAGTGCATTAAGATGAGCAATATCTCTCGCATGCATCACCGAAACAAGGTCATACTCTCCCGTACTTTTAAAAAGATGGTGTGATTCCCTGAAGCCTGAAAGTCGTCGTGAAGCATCCTCAACCATCTTTGGATCAACTTTTATGAGAGCTATGGCGGTGATTTCTAGTCCTATTTTTCGCGGATTCAAAAGGGCGATGTAACCCGTGATAACCCCTTCCCGCTTCAACTTATCGACTCGATATCTCACGGTTGATTCTGCAACATCTAATTCTCTTGCGATTGCGGTATATGATGTTCGACAATCATCTTGAAGGATTCTCAAGATATTTTTATCAACATCATCCAGATTCGTCATTCTTTCACCCTGAAAGTGTTCTAAACTTCGTGAGTGTAATCAGTTAAGATAAATGATAATATTAGATAAGGTTAAGTCCTATATTAATAGCTAGATAGTTTGTACGGGTATTTTGTCGGTTATTTTTCTTGCGCACGTGAAATATTTCACTAGTTGCAGTTGGAGCTTCGAAAACGGTTATCTGATGCATTCCTGATTACAGCCAGAGCGGTATTGTTTGTGTTTCACCGCGGATTACATAGGAGGAGTATTAATAATGGGTACGACACATCAATCGGATTCAACTATTCATGACAGTGGGTTTTTAGGGGTTCTAGTTACTACCTTTTTTCCCCTTTGATGCTTTGGCGAAATAATCAAGTCTATACCTAAACAATTCTTAAGCTTTTTAGTTAGCTAGCTCTTCTTCCAAGAGGTATCAATGAAGATGAGTGCTAAGAGAACATCGAAACCACTTACGATAGAGAATCGGTGGGACATCTTATATCGAGACTACCCAGAAGTCTACGAAGAGTTTGCCAGTGTACCCTCTATGCAACCTGAAGAGACACGACTGCATATTAGGTTTGACTTGAAGGGCAAAGACATCGTGGACATTGGTTCAGGTTCTGGACGTTCCACCTTCTATTTTGCCCAATACGCGAAGAGCGTGATAGGAGTGGAACCTGAAAAAGCCATGAGAGAACTGGCAGAACGAGAAGCGATACGAAGAGGAATCTCTAACGTGCGCTTCCTAAAGGGTTCAGGACAAAAAATTCCGCTTCCAGATGATTCAGCCGACGTCGTTTCAGCGATCACAGCAGCTTTTCATCCCATCGAGGAAATCGTGCCTGCATTCATTCGAGAAGCTACCCGTGTCCTTAGACCGGGAGGGCTCATTCTTGTGGAGGACATCACACCAGGATGGTACGGTGGAGAACTTCACGATATCATTCAGGATCCCAACACAGATACCTTATCAACCGCTCGAAACCGCATGTACATCGATGTCCATGGCTTCTCATACGAAGACGTTGAGAAGATCAAGGACTACGAGTCGCTTGATAAGATCATTCGCACATATGGCTTCATCTTTGGCATGAACGCCATCAACTACATCCGAAAACAAAACAAAACCTCAATCACATGGCGTTTTAGACGATACTATAAAGTGATTGAAAAACAGGTTAACTAGATGATGAACACAGCCATTAACTAACATAAGTATAGTAAAATTCTAAAAACTACGTTAATTACACTGTCTAGCTACAAATATTTTAAATTATGTGTAAAAAAAATAACCATTATCCCTGTTATTATCGACCCAAAATTCAAGATTGAGCCTGAGAGTCAACGGTTTCAACACGTCGAACTATCGAATCATCCCATTCAAAAATTGGAGAAAATCGCCAACGCCTTCGCGTACCAAGACCCCCATAGACTCGGAGTCACGCAGATTTTGATCAAGCGCGTTCAAAACCACCACACGATTGTTCAAGACGTAGAAATAACCCATTTGAACGAGAAAGCGAAGTAGCCAAGGAAAACGAGGAATATGTAACATTATTGATTTCACTAAAGCACTCTTTTCACAAAGCTCTAAGAGAAAATTTCACAAGAGAAGTTGAGCTACTGGTTTTTCTGAGTAACTCACTAACGCTTTTGATGATGTGATGGTTAATAAAGCAGAATGCTATAGCTACTCAAACCGAGATGAAAGAGTTCATCCAAAAAATATTCCGTACAAAACGTTGTCGCGAGGAAACGTAAACCTGACAGAGCATATTTTTTGACCGAAA
>JAZFSF010000376.1:0-3876 GCA_036446055.1 Bathyarchaeia archaeon
CTGTTAAAAGATTTGAGGAAGCGAAAGTGATGAGAAAAAGCTTTCATGATTTTATTTTTTTACCATTATTATATAGAGAGTATATAGTGTATGGCTTTTCCCATTAAAGATTAAACTAAATGGAGTAACTGTGGTGTTAATAGTAGTACGGTTTTATACGATATTAAGAGAAATAGCTGGAAGCCGAGAGGAGGAGCTGACGACAAAAGAAGATTTAACCCTAGCTGACCTTATCGAGGTCATAGCCTCCAAATATAAAAACGCACGAAAGTACCTGTATCAAAAAGGAGAAGTCAGGAAAACCGAGCCTTCAATCTATTTCTTGATTAATGGTAGAAATTCACGCAGTCTCTCTGGCCTTCATACCAAACTACAGAACAACGACGTTATAGAAATAATACCAGTACGTCGAATTGTAGGTGGAGGATAAAATAAGCAGCGTCAAATGAGAGGACGTGGAGTGCCTGATAGGAATATAGACGCATTCCATGGGAGCCAGATCTTTTTTTATTTCACAACATCGGAAGGGCGACCTCTATTTTTTAGCAGAGAGTACGGAATCCTTCGATAACTCTACTCCCAAAAGGCAGATTTAAAATCCTCTACTTACGTTCCGCATGTTTTTATGCCACTAAGGCTACGGAACTGATGAAATAGGGAACACTGTGGACTATAGCTAGCTTTATCGCACATACTCCTACTGCGGATGAATCTTTCACAGCTGAATATCGTTCATCTCACGTCGATGGTCCCGTTCGAAGGCTTTGTCTCTCCGTGTATGAATTCACACTTTCACCTTAACTCACAAGATACAGGATTATGAAGGTTAAAGGTGATGCAAAATTTTAATACATCATCGCCTCCACGCAAAAGCATAATGATATCACGCCCAACAATTGGTGGACCGAGCGGGATTTGAACCCGCGACCCCTCGGCTGCAAACCGAGTGTTCATACCACTGAACTATCAGCCCACATCTTCTCTGAACATAAGTATCCAAATTTAAATCTTCTTAAATGTTAAAAAACGTTGAAAACTAAAGAACTCATTACTTTTCGTAGATTCATATCACGTTTTCCAGAGTGGACGTTCGATGTCGTGGTTACCCTTATCAAAAACAGAGTCGACAGATATTTATTACGTAGGCGCAGAATCTTCTCATACGTTCTTTCTACGTGAAAGGAGTCCTTTCTGAGAAAGAGGTTATGGAGCAGGGAAAGAAGGGCATAAACGTCACTCGTTAATTTTTTATGGACCCCTACTTAGTTCCCGTTTAATACATTAGCACTTTAGCCATAATGTTGTCGAGAGCATTTAGAAGGTCTTGAAGGTTAAAGAGACTTTGTCATATGCCAAGAGAAGCGGTCCATCGGACGATGTCTCGGATCGACCGGTCCACGTAGTCTTGGACGTTTTGAGAGATTATCTTAGCCGTGATTATTCCATAAATGATTTCGTCTCTTATCACAATAAGCTTTCTCACGTTCTGCTCTTTCATCACCTGTGAGGCTTTTAACAAGTCGTCTTCAGGGTCGACGGTTATCAAGGGCGTGGACATGATTTCAGAAACACTTGTTTTGGCGGGGTCGAGTCCTCCCACTATGACTTTATTGACAAGGTCTTTTTCTGTTACAATGCCTTTAGGTTTTCCTTTCTGGAGGACTATTACGTAGCCTCTATAGTCTTTATCGACCGTCATTATTTTCGCTGCATCGGTAACATTCGCGTCGTAGTCGATGGTAGTAACCTCTTTCGTCATATACTTCTTTACCTGACTAACCATATTCTTCTACCTCTGACTTTTCGTCAGTCCATGTTTTTGATACAATATTGGGATGCTAAAAAACCATTACTTGTTTAGAATACCCTTCCAGTAAATACTTAAGCTTTGCCCTATGAGAAATACGCCCTTTTCATATGACCCTTAATGCGCCTTGGACTTTGCATTAACGTGCAATCTCTTTTCACGGTCTTGTTTGCTTCAGTAATATGTCATGAAGAGCTTTTGAAACGTTTTTTGAAGCGAAGGAAAGATGTTTTTCGTTGGTATATGCGTTTTTATGCTTTGAACCAGTTAAACAGCAAGTACTGAATTTTTTTAGTCTTGGTGTTCGGTATCGCTATGATGAATTTTTTTCGTACGGATGATGCCAGTCTTCCAGCTCGTACAATATCCGTCGAAGTCATGTTTTCTTCTGGCCCCTTCACTGAGACGAGGTACGGTGAATGATCGATGCCCGGTCCTCGCTCGTAGATGGCGTATTCACAACCAAATTTTATTCCCGGTAAGACAACGTATCCTCGTTCTCTCAAGTCTTTGTAGACCTTGTATTGAAGTTCAAACCCGTCGTATATTTCTTCTGCGTGTTTTCGAAGCTTCTTTACGCTCATCCGCACTTTTTTCGCTCCACGACATACGTGTATCACCTTGTTTTCGAGGAGATAGAGGCCTTCGATTAAACCTAGGATGAGTGGCGCGTCAAATTCGTTGGATTTAGGTTTGGCAATGCCAACAGGTTTACCGTAGAAACCCTGTTTGTAGAGATCAGAGCCTTCTTTGGTATTCCACACCACCAGTCGATTCCCAAATAACTCTGCAGTATACGTCTCCACTTGTTTAGCCATGCTGCGTCTTACACCTTTTTCAGACGCCTAATGCTAGAACCCTTGTCGAGTCGATGGCGTCCTCCGCCTTATCGGCTATGTCTTCTAGGAACTGGGCTAAGTCTTTTAAAATGAGGGTTGTCCCCACGTTGAGTTCTGCATCAATAATTTTCATTTCTGTTTCACGGAAAATCTTGTCAACAACGTATTCGGCGATTTCCACACTCTTTGCCACCTCAATAGCTTTAGACCGACTGTATCTAAGGGATAAAATGGTTTTTCTCAGGTTTGTCACGGTCTTTAAAACGTTCTTTGAAAGGTTTATGAGGGCTTCATATAAGTCTCGGCTCACGCTAATCTTTTTCATCACCATGTAATTGATTCTGTATGCAGCGCCTTCACTGAGAGACGGAATCTCATTTATTTGAGTCGCAAGGCGCATGAAGTCCTCACGGTTCATCAAGAGCATTCCTGTCTCTGCTAACGTGTTTAGGAGGTTCCGCTTGTTCTCAGTGGCCTCTTCCTTCAGTTTCCGTATTTGAAATAACTGATTCTCCGTGGTTTCAAGGCTTGCTTTGTTGGAAAGAGCCTCCACCATCAAGGCGAGTTCTCTTACGCTTTCCAAGACTTTTCTAATGTGGTCTTCGCAAATGTTTAACACGTTTCTCCGGATCTGGTCTTCAGCTTCAATTGGAAATGCCAAATATATCGCCTTATTTCTGTTGATGCTTATAATTATCAGTAGTGTGGCATAAGTTAAAAACTTTAAGGACTTATTTTCCCACTTCAGGCCTTAACTAGATGTGTCATCCGTCATAAAGGGAGGGGGTCATATCTGTATTCTCGGATCTTCTTTTACGACGTTTAACACCATGCTGGTGACGGTTCGTCTGATGTGTAGGGTCTTCAGAATGTTTTTAATAAATGCGTTAAGGGATGCTTGGGTTTTGAATTTTGCGATGAGAGCCACATCAAAGTCGCCAGTGATATCGTAGACGGCTGTGACCTCTTTGGTAGCGGCAAGGCGCTCCTCCACGTCCGTAATGTATTCGCCGTCAACCTGAATCAAGATCAATATTGTGAACACGTACCCTGTCTTCATGTGGTCCAGTAAGGGAATATATCCTCGGATAACACCTTTCTCCGTCATCTTCTTAATTCGATTATAGACGGTTCCAGTGGAAACACCGATTGTCTCTGCAATCTCCCTAGAGCTTTTTCGAGCGTCCTCACTCAGCGTGGATAGTATTTTCATGTCGAGAGCATCGACAA